>JBAQPT010000079.1:0-15494 GCA_049306055.1 Minisyncoccia bacterium
GGCCTCGCCTGAAGGCGAGGCCCGCCAACCCCTTCCCTACAACGCACTGCTCCACCAATGGGTTTCTTCTGTATTCCCGAGAAATGCCTGCAGCGCCGCGCCCACCTGTTCGTCTTTTTCTTGTGCGATCGAATAGGTCGTGACAGCGTAGGTAAGCCCAAAGGAGATGGCGATAAAAACCGTAAAGCCAAAAACGAATTTGAAAAAAGAGTTTACGCTGTCTTCGCGCATAGAAATATTATACAACACTCTACCCCCACAGGGCGCGTTGCAAATCTGCGCGCATATGCGAGATTTTAGCGAGAATATCAGGGAACTAAACGTGCGTACGCAACAGAGGAGCATGCGTCATGGGACTGATCGACTTCAACATCCACGTAAAGGAAGTTCCAGAAAGAGTTATCTATCTTCTCGTTGCGATCGCCTTGATGGTCGCCGCGTGGTTCTTCTGGCCGCATTTCCAGCTTCTGCGCGAATCAGGAAGAGATGAAAAAGCCATCGTCTACACAACTCCGAAGGAACCGGAAATCATTCCTCCGAAACCCGAACCAGCGGTAAATCCGAAGAAGGTGGACGGAACGAAAGTCGCTGCGCTCGATCAAAGTGCAACGCCGACAAAAACAGAGAAAAGCTCAGCCGACGTAGTTGTTGTGCCTGAAGCTGCAAAACCTTTCATGCAGCCGTCCGGCATCGAGGGTAAATTCCTACCAAGATCTCTCACTACATCGTACGGCGGTCCCACGTCGGCGCTGAGTCGGCTCGCGAAAGCAAAGATCGAAGTGAGTGAAGACGCTCGTGAGACGATAAGCGAGTTCGTCGAGGAGCTCCCTGCGAGAAAGAAAATATCGGTTGTGCGCGTGCGGCTCGGGGATCTCATGCATCTCGATAAGAGCCCGACGCTCAAAAATATCTTCGAGGTACTCTCCGCGAACGGCCTCCAGGCACTCCCAAGCTACGCGATTCCCGAAGTTGCAATACAACTCGGCAAAGAATGGACGCCGAGCGAGGGCAGACTCTATCTGAGTGCGAAAGTCTCTCCCAAGGACAAAGACAAGGGTCAGGCCATCACGATGCTTGAGCTCTCGAACGACAAGAAGCGTGTGTGGCTTTCGACTGAGCGATGGCAGGTGAAGTTGCATCCGTGGGCAGAACCGTCCGACAAGATCTTCTTCCCTGATCAGATCTTTGTGTTCGCCGAGCAATAATCGCGAACAAGACAAAACAATGCGGGAGCCGCGACGCGGCTCCCGTTTTTTATTTCCAGACCGAAGCTGTGGTCAACGGCGATTGAACCAGTCAGCGCCTTCTGCGAATGACGACTGAGCAATCGGCCGATATGTCTCGCGGCGCTCAGGGCCAACGTAGGTCTTGCCTGCGGGCACTGGCGCCTGATCGCGCAATGCCTTAGCAGCGGCAGCCTGCTGTATCCGGTAGTTCGCAACGGACAACCCTGCGGCGGCGGCCTTCTCCGCCTCGGCCCTCATCCGCTCAACTTGCGTCGACTTCTTCGACGACTTGTTCTGCTGCCTCTCGTGCGTCCGCGTCGTGTGCGCACCCGGCTTCGTCAGACGATCGACTGCGTGCATGCCCGTCTCCTTGTTGACAGTTGCGAGAGCATCGGATTTCCGACACTAGAAGAAACCCTAACGTGCAGTCGAAACGAAGTCAACGAGAAAAACTGTGTACCGCATTGTAGCGGCGAGTTATTACGCGTTCTGGATGCACGTGATGCAGACCGTTTGCTTCGGGCGCGTTCGCACGTATTTGTTGCCGCACGAGCAAAGCACGATCACACTCATGATCGGTTTGTAGACATACTTACCGCGCTGGACGGCTTTCTTTGCAACGGGTGTTGGTGCGATTTTTTTCATATGAGTATTCACGCCGCCGGAGCGGAGTCTCGTGAGTGCCCGAAGGCAGGGAGAAAAATTACTGAAAAACCCGAGAGATGTGGTACATTCGCACAATATCACGAAAAATCGCATGATGCAAGGGCGCCGCAATGGTTCAGTAGCTTGGACGCGAGCATGCGGTGAGGGTCAAACGGCCCAAGGGTCAAACAGCGCTGTTTGACCCTTAGACAGCCTGGTATTTGATCCGGCCGCGCTTCCCTGTCGCCGTAAGTCTCCCGTGCTTGGCAAGCTCTTTTAGATAACGGGTGGCCGTTGAGTCGGAAACGTTCAAAAGAACCTGAACTTCGTCATTCGTGATTTCCCGCTTTTGCGCTGCCAATGCAAGTATTTTTTCGAGCCGCCCCTGACGACGAGCATTCACCACTTGTTGCATATGTATACGCGAGCTTTGCTTTTTTACTGGCGGAGGCGGAACTGGCTGTGGCGACGGCGATGGACTTGATGCCGGAGGTAACGTCGGTGCGGGCGGTTCTGGCAATGGAGTCGAGGTCGTCGTTTGCACTGAAGGGGTCGGCGCCGCAACGGCATCCATCGCATCAACTACCGCATCCGTAATGGCTTCGGAAATTTCTTGCACGGCTTCTGGAGGGACGACAGGCGTGGGTTCTGGGGATGGAGTCGGTGTTGGCGCAGGAGCTGCCGCAGGAACTTCAGGATCCGCAACTGGCGCATCTGGCGGCGCGAGAGGAGCGGGTTGCGGCGAACTTGCCTGCTCCGAGCCCGTCGACGCGGTCGAATCCGCTTGCGGTGAGCCTGTCGAATCCGGCTGACTTCCCTCGTCGGTCATGCGAATAGTTTATCAAACTAGCCGCCCTTCTCGGATACTTCATCTAATAATTTTTCCCCTTTCCTCCATTCGTTTCTTTTCACCAAGTTCCAAGTCATCAAGTAAATACGCTGTTGTGTAAATAGCAGCATCCTGCAAGTGACCCCAATGAGTAGATGAGAGATCAAACTTCCCTGAAAGCGTGTTAAACATCTCCTGTATTGCTGAGATAAATTCCTCTATTCGTACCGGCACAATATCTCTTTTGACCGTCTGCACGGCCGCATGAGCCACTTGCTCATGTCGAATACCTTCCAAAATACTTAAGATTTCTTTATGTTCGTTCTTCAACTTCTGAATTGTTTGTGTGGTCGCTTGGTCTATAGGTTTGTAATCGTCGGGGACGAAACCTCGTTGCCCTAATTCTGGTAAAGCAACTCGAACAACTTCCGGCTTAAATGCATATTGATACTTAGATATTTCTCTGATCAATCTATCAAGACTCAAGGAACCACTACTTTTATCGAAAAATTTATTTACCCCTAAAACAAATGTTTGAAAATGACTGTGTTTTGTTGCGGTAAAGAAATCATTGTACCTGCTAAGGATTCTTACGTTTCTTTCTGCTTTTTCTTGTCCGACCTCAGGAACAGAAACCGCGAATGTTAAAGTACTCCAAATATAGTATGACTCGACCACTAAACACATTTCATCGCTGAGACGTTTGAGCAAACCTCTGATTTCTATGAATTTTTTGATCGCTTCTTGGTTCATGTTCTCCTCGGAGTCCGAACCAATCTCAGCCTGGCTGAGTTCTTGAGATTCGAACCGCGCCGCAAGTATCTCTCTCTTTCGCATCAAACGCAACCTTCGAAAGAAGTCACTGTTCTGAGGAACGGCGACATCGGCAGCGAGGACGTAGAAAACCTACCGAGTCTTCGCTACGAAGCGCGGAGCGACTTTCTCTAGTCCGATTGCGAGGAAACATCCGATAGATGCTACTAGTGCGTATCCAAGTAGCACAAGTATTCCGGGCAAGGACAGTAGCAGTAACAAGTAATATGGCGCGCAGAATAGACCGATAAACCAATATTTCCGAGGTCCTCCATAAAGAGTAAATAATGCCGAGAGAAAAAAGACATAGTTTATAAAGAAACCTACGATGGCCATAGTCTCGTCTGGACCGATACCTATGCTGCCCACTCCTACGCCAGAAATTGGTGAAAAGAAACTATATAAGGCTCCAGTAAAATATGACAGTAATAACGAGATGAAAATGGAAATTACCGAAAGTAGTGGATAGGTAAGATATTTTCTCATAAATGACTAAAATATTAATTATTGATCAACCACACAATATCCTCTCTTAATAATTGATACCCCTGTTCGCTCAATCCTTTCCCACGGTGCTTTTGCAACTCAATAAGCATAGCAGCCATGAGAATCTTATCCACTGCAGCTTGTATCTTTGTCCCTTTTGGCCTTCCATCGGCCCATGTCTCCACAACCCTCGAGAATTTGATCGCAGCCTTAAATTTCTTGCTGATCGTTTGATATGAAGTGGCCGTCAACCACCCCAGTGCGTATGCACGATCGATGTCCGATATTGTACTACTTGCCGTTGCAATAACTCGGAATGCACGAGCAGACGTGGTTGCGTTGCCGACATTATCGGTCGAAGAGGCAGTCAAGGTTTTGGGACCGAGCTTTTGGAAGAAAAGGTCAATCGTTCCGGTATTTGCTATCGTCGTTGTCCCCTGCTTGGTCTCAAGTACGAATACGCCTGAGGCATCTTGCGCTGATACATCGATAGGCAGCTGTACAGAACGGAGATAATCCTTTGCCTCAGGTTGAGTGATTGTAATAACAGGAGGATCAGTGTCTGTCGGCTGCACTTCAAGCTCTTCGGGATTTTGATTGTCCACCGGTACCACAAGCTCCGTAAGAAGGCCCGGCGACGTATTGCCCGTGAACGCTGCTTTGGTAGAAGTTGCGTCACTAATATAATTTGTCTCGACTGTGTACGATCCGTTAGCAGTACCTTCGGTAATGACTTTGTATTCCCCATCCAACGGATTGATGATGGTGATGTATTCGGTGTCCGTTGTAAAACCGGTATAAAACGCACCTGAAATTTGATTCACGATTTGTCCGTTTTCTTTCCCGATTTTGTTGCCATCTGGATCTTCGACGAGAAGATCAGCGGGCGAAAATATCTTGAAAAGAACAATCTTAGCGTTGGGAATATTCCAACTATCCACCAAAGTCGCTGCAACTTCCCCCGCAAGAATTTGATACACATTCCCCTGCGCCTCTTCTGGTAATGCCTGGTGGACGGAGGTAACTGAGGTCAAATTCTCACCAATGAGGGATGCACTTGGGAGTGGCACCGTGTTGTCACCATCGCCACGCACGAGACCGTGCTCACCAATAAGATTATAAAATCCCTCTGGATAGCCATGCAGCCATATAGGAAGATAAGGAGTTGGATCGATCACATTTATGCCCGTAATTGTTCTTTGCTCCGAAACACTGCCGACGATGTTATGTATTTCTACACCAGAGGTCAGAAGAGAATTTGTATTTGCGTTTAATTCCTCCAGAAATGAGTTGGCCGGATAATTTTGTGGATACAAACGCAATACTCCTGAGTCAAAAATGTAATCGTTGGTTGGTAATAGCTGTCGTACTGCTTCGATTGGCTCGGTGCGAAGGTAAGCAAAAAGAGATGGGTAACGCTTTTCAAATGCCTCGTGCGACAAAATTGTCTCAGTCAACTCGTCAACAATGCTATCAAGTGGTTTTGTTATATCGTTCGGCCCAACTTCCCCTCCCTCCCACATCAGATACGCCTTAGGGGCACCAAGATGCGGAGTCCCGAGGAAGATGAGTTGGTCGACGTCTTGGTTGTATTCCGACGATTGGATGTATTGGCGTGCGACGAGACCGCCCATGGAATGGGCTACCAAATCTACTTTGTCGCAGGAGCAAATCGCTTTTACTTCGTCGATTTTCTGCTTCAAAAGCACGGCAGTTTCGACATTCGACTTGCGCCAGTTATATGGAAACGGAAACAGGTCAACGCCCGGCGTGTAGTGGTTGACGTCGAGTGTCGCGATGAGATCGTCGTACGTGTGGAGAATTGGATCAATAACCCATTCGCCATCGCTGTTTTTCTCCGACCCGAGAATTCCGGGAATGATGATAACGGGATCCGGAACAGCGGACGCGACCGGATGCACAGCTATGGTTACCGATGACGAAGCAGCGCCTCCCGGTCCTGTGCAGACGAGTTCGTACGTTGTCGTCGCCTCAAGCGCAACGATTTCGGTTCCTGAGAGTAAGCGCAGGCCGCTCCAACCATTTGAAGCTGCACAACTCGTCGCATTCGCCGCGCTCCATGAGAGTGTCGAAGTCGCGCCTGCTTCAATCTCAAGAGGGAGCGCATTGAACGAGAGTGACGGTGGGGGTGGAGGCGTTCCGTATTTGAAGCGCAAGAAACCGTAGTCAAAGCCGATTGGCGGGTTGCTGCCGGTCTGGAAAAAATTGATGAATTGTGTGCGGTGAAATCCCTGTGCGAAGCGAAAGATCGCGACAAACATGTCTTCGCCAGGTTGGATGTTTGCAAGCGCAAGATCGTTCACATCGCCAAATTCAATCATCGTCGCTGAAGGAGATTCGTGTCCACCAATTTTGGTCGAGCTTCCGACAGTGCCGCGAAATAACGTGCCGTGACGATTGCCGGAGTCGAACGAAGTGGAAAGATACGTGCACGGATCTGCCTGCGGGAGATAGTATTGGCCTTCGACAATGCTCGTCGTTGTGCCGCTACAAAAGTAACCGATCGGTTTCGGGCTTGTTTGCGCATGCGCAAAAAAAGCGAACGTTATACAAAAAAGAAACAAGCAAACTCCGCATGCGCCTCTCCCGAGCGTCATTGTGCAAGTATCTCGCTCACTTCATGAAGCACAAGATGTGGGTGTGCATAACATCCCAAAATACACAAAGCCCCCTTTCGGGGGCTTTGTGCTGAATCGTAGAGACTAGGTACTACGAATCTATCTACAATCAACTAGTTGTTGATTGTCGCAGAGTAGCTCGTGCGGTAGTCGTCAACCGGACTGGTTGCGACGAACGTAGAAGCCGTTGCGGCGGAGCTGTTAGCACGATGGCCAACTGCCCACACCTGAACGCGCCACTGACCAGCGGATTCACCCGTTTGCGGGTTGAAGGTCACGCTGAGTTCGATGTCGGCTGAAGAGCCGCCACCGATCTTGAGCAAGTCTGTGCTGCCGGACACAACGATGGAGCCGCCCGAAACGCGAGTGAGCGTTGCGGATGCGCCAGTCGATGTTGCGACTGCGTCAGAGCGAAGCACTGTGTACAACGCACCTGTCGTATGGGTGTTAACACCCGCCGTGTAGGTTGTCGTTGCGAACGTGCTAAGCGGGACGAAGACGTCATCCGAGCCGATGTTGGCGACGCGGAGTGTCATCTTGAATGTCGCAAGGCTGCTTGCAGCCGTGTCGGAGTTCGAGACCGTGCTGCTATCGCCAACCTTGGTCACCTGGATACCCTCCGTGAAGAGAGTCTGGGTGTAGGTTGTGATAGAGCCTGTGCGATCCGTAACAGTCTTACCATCAGACGCCTTCGCGTTGATGCCGCCGACTGCCGGAGAGGTTGACGCCGTGATGGAGTCGCCCTGGTCGAACACAGTGCCCGTACCTGCCGTTGCTGCGATCGAATTGACCTTAGCAACGATGCGGTAGGTCTGCGTCGAATCCTTCGCGAGGTTTTCGATCGAGTCCAAGCTGAAGACGAGGACCTGATCCGATGCTGCAGCGGACGCTGCTGCAACTTCAGCAAGACGACTTGTACCTCGCATGAGGTAGAACGTCTGGACCATGTCATTCACCGCATCAACGTTTGTGAGGGTCGTCGAAGCGACGAGGCGATCGAACGTCATGTCCGTGCCTTCCGCCTTGAGTGTGAACTCAGCAAGCGTGACTTCAGTGCTGTTAGATTCAGACACCTTGACGTTTTGCGTCTTCGGGTTGCCCGAGCCTTCGCCCATGCGGAGTTTGACGTCCGATGACTGCGAGAGGCGTTCGACATTCACGCCGGTGTTACCGACGACGCTAGCTGGGCTCTCGAAGAGAACTGCGCTAGAGGCATCAACGTAACGAACCTGTGTGACGTCAACTTCCCAGACGTTGCCTGCGACGATGTCGTCGGAGTCAACGCTCGAGACTGCTGTCGCACCAACATGGAAGACAACTTTGTTACCTGTGCCCATGCGGACGATCTGATCAACCGAGATTGATGCAGAGTAGACACCAGCTGAGTCGCGAGTGAAGGAAGAAACCGGCATAGAACCGATCTTCTGGCCATTCGCCCAGATGCTTACTTCAGAGAAGTATGCGGTGAGGTAATCAGATGCCGAGCCAACGGTCGTCTTCGTGAACTTCACGCGGACGTTCGTGACGCGGAGGTCGGAGCCTTGTGCTTCAACCTTCATGCCCATGACCTTTTCCGTTCCGCCGGTGAGCACGTCGTCTTCAACATCTTCCGATGTCGAAGTGACTGTTGCCGTACCTGCAGTACCCTGGAGACCAGAGCTGCCCGGAGTCGTCGGAGTACCCGGAGTTGTCGGAGTAGAACCTGCGCACACTGACGCGACCTTCGCGCGTGTGATTGGGCCCCAGAGACCGGACGCCGGTGAGACGCCGTTTGCTGCCTGCCATGCGGCGACAGCTGCCTTTGTCTTCGCACCGTAGTACGAGGACTCATTTCCGACAGAGCCAGCGCCTGAAGCGGCGACTACTGCTCCGTGACTGTTAAGGAATTTCTGAATCCACATGACTTCACCTCCGGAATCACCCATCTTGTGCGTCATCGTGAAAGCAGCGCAACCTGCGCCAGAAGTGGACGAACCACCCTGGAGAGATGCGATTTGCGCGAGAAGCGCCTGGACTTGTGTTTGAAGATCCGAGAGCATGTCTGCCTTTGCCGGAGCGGCAACTGCAAACGAAAGCGCAAGGACGACAACACAGCCCACGAGCACTGTCGCAACGTTCTTTGTTACTAAACTCATAGTTTGTTGTTTATAGACCTTTTACTCATTCCAACCTTTCGATTGGCACGAGTCGCACCCGCAGCTTTTCGACAGAACCGCGGATACTTTTTTGTGTGGCACCCACTTGCGTGGATACAACTAATAATTTTGCTAGCCCCGAACTCGTTTATAAAGTTAAGAACGAGGGTTAGCATCGTCATGAAGCCTGCATTTCAGTCATTCAATCGTAACGGGACATTGCAGCCATTTCTGAAGAGCGCATGATCTCCTACATAAAGGAGACGCGCGAAACGCCACGACCTTTCAGTCGGGCTTCTATTTTCATCCTCTATTCATCTGTCAATGAACATCGCCACCAGTTCGTTGCGCTGATCGCGTAATGCAAACCCTTATCGGGCCGCATCGCAGTCATTATAAACCAGCGTTCATTCGAGGCCTGTATAAACCCCTACGCACTTTGTGGATAACTAGCCTACAAGCGCCCATGATTTGAGCGGTATTCCTGCGATGCTAGTCAGGGTGAAAGATACGGCAGCGAGGGTCCAAAGTCAACAAATGAAGATTTGACATACTTCCTTTCCGTTGTCTTATTGCTCTCTACCTCTGCTCCGGGCTACGAAACGACCCTATATCTGCTCCAGCGCTTGGATCCGAGCTTTTGAACCTTCCCACTCACAACAAGCTCAGCGAGCTCCCGTTGCACCATTTTTTCGCTGTATTGCGGCACATTTGCGGCTATGTCCTTTATCCCAAGCGTGCCCCCGAATTTCAAAATGTCCATTATTTGCTCCGGCCGCTCCCCGGTCACGTGTGGCACTTCTTTTTTTCGTGGCTCACGATGTGGGCGGGCAGTTCGTGACTCCGTTTCGCGCAACGGTTCCCGCGATCGAGGTATGAGATCTTCGCGCGTAACGGTCAGTTGCTCTGAGAGAGCGGAGCGTTGTGATGCAACGATGAGACTTCCGAGTTCGTCGAGCGCCTCAGCAACGGCCTGACCATTTTGTATAGAAATGTAGCCAGCGACGGCGAGCATGCGTGTGTGCGAAATGAGTTCGCGAATCACGGCGAGAATCTCTTGTCCTTTTTCGGACGCTGGCGCGCGAAAACCGGTTCGCAATTCCAATATAAGTTCCAACAATCGCAATCCCTCTTTTCTAATGGACGACCGAAGCGGTTCGGCTGCCGGCACGTGGTTCGTTATCAAATGAAGCGCCGCGCTGATCCTTTCAGCTCGTCTATAGGAATTGTCACCGCTGATATTAGCTCCGAATGGGTTTGTCCGTATGACCTGATTGTCCAATATGCTGAGTATGTTTGATACGTCCTTAGCGTCTTTTACTGATTCAATAGGACTTTCCAGGGATGTCTTTGAATGTTCTTTTTCATGTCCCTTGGGCATGCATGAAGTATATCCCCCGTCCGTATCCATGCAACTTGTCTTGGACGATAGCTGGTGGAGAAGTGTCCAATTGCCATTTCTGATTATTTTTTGGGTCGCTGCATCGCCGTTTTTTCATCGTGCTATCATTACCCGGTGGCGAAGCGCGACAAAAAAAGTAAACGCAAAAAACCGCTGGACGAAGAAACTCCACGCGAATTTCCCGTGAGCGTTGAAGCGCTCCGCGGAGTCTCTGCAGTCCTTGCGGTTGCGATCGCGCTTTTCTTGGCACTCGCTGCGTTCAATATCGGCGGCTCCGTCGGAGCCTTTCTTTTTGAACAACTCTCCAAGCTTCTTGGCATCGGCTATATGCTCTTGCCGCTTTCACTCCTCCTCCTTGCGATCGCGCTCATGCGCTCGTTTCAGAATCGCTTCGGATTTATTGAGATTGCGAGTATGCTCGTATTTCTGCTCTCGTCGCTCGGCTTTGTTGCAATCCTTTTTCCAGAACGTGGTGGCATCGTCGGCTCACTCATTGCTTCCCCGCTGGTCGTGGCGGTCGACACTGCTGCAGCAATCATCTTTCTTCTTTCGTTTATTGTCGCGACACTCATCATCTCATTCGATATTAATCTTGGCGCACTCTTTACGCGTTTGCGCGACATGATGCGCCCGGGCGACGAAGAAGTGACGGGCGATGAAGTAACGATAGGCGGCCTCCCGAGCGACGAGGATGAAGAGGTTGAGGCCGAAGAAGATGCCGAGCCTATCGACGAGGAAGTGGAAGCGCCCGTGCCGGAACCGAAGTACGCACAGAACGAGGCAAAGGCAGAGGGTGAATTTCCGATCATCGCCGCTTCGGCGTCGGTCTATTCCCCACCGCCACTTTCCATCCTCGGGAAGAATAAAGGAAAGCCTGAGGTCGGCGACGTTAAGGCAAACATGAACATTCTCCAGCGCACGCTCCAGAATTTCGGCATCCAAGTGCAGATGGACGAAGTTTCGATCGGCCCAACCGTCACTCGGTACGCCATGAAGCCTGCCGAAGGCGTGCGTCTTTCAAAAATCGTGGCGCTGCAATCAAACCTCGAACTCGCCCTCGCCGCTTCTCCGGTGCGCATCGAAGCGCCGATCCCCGGGAAGGCGCTCGTCGGCATTGAAGTGCCGAACATTGCACGCACCACACTCGGCCTCGCTCCCCTCTTTTCAGAAAACGAATTTACGCAATCTGGAAAGCCGCTGCTCATCGGTCTTGGCCGCTCGATTACCGGCGCCGGACAATTCGCCGACTTGGCCCGCATGCCGCACACGCTTATCGCTGGTACGACCGGTTCTGGTAAATCGGTTATGATCCATTCCGTCATCACCTCCCTCCTCTACCGCTCAGGCCCAGAACGACTCCGCTTTATCATGGTGGACCCGAAGCGCGTTGAACTCACGCTCTATAATTCGATCCCCCACCTTCTCACGCCCGTCATTACCGACGCGAAGAAAGCGATTCTCGCGCTCAAGTGGCTCGCGAAAGAAATGGATCGGCGGTACACCGTCCTTGAGACCGAGCGTGTTCGCGACATCGCGTCGTATCACGAAAATATTGTAAAGCCGGCAATCGAGCGTGGTGAACAAGAAGGTAAACCAATGCCGGAAGCTATGCCCTACATCGTTCTCATCATCGACGAATTGGCTGACATCATGCAGACCTATCCGCGCGAACTCGAAGCGGGCATCGTGCGTCTTGCGCAAATGTCGCGCGCAGTCGGCATCCATCTCATCCTCTCGACACAGCGTCCGTCGGTGAAAGTCATTACCGGCCTCATCAAAGCGAACATTCCTGCCCGCATCGCGTTCCAGGTCGCGTCGCAAATCGATTCACGCACGATTCTCGACCAGGGCGGTGCAGAAAAACTCCTCGGCGCCGGCGACATGCTCTTCCTCTCGAACGACATGTCGAAACCGCGTCGTATCCAAGCGCCGTTTATTTCCGAAGGCGAAGTGAAGAAAGTGGTTTCGTATGTCGCGAAAAATAACGACGCTCCCCTCTCCGGTGTCGACTTCTCTGAAAATAGCGGCCACCAAGCCGGAGGTCCGAGCGCGATCTTCTCTGCGATGGAAGAAGATGTTGATGACGACAAGTATGCGGAAGCGAAAGCGGCGGTATTGGAAGCAGGAAAAGCATCGACATCCTATTTGCAGCGCAAGTTGGGTATCGGTTATTCGCGCGCCGCACGTCTCATCGATATTCTTGAAGAGAAAGGCGTGATCGGCCCGGGCGATGGCGCAAAGCCGCGCGAAGTGATTGGCGCGGGCAACGCAGACGAACTTGCGCAAGAGCCGCAGGGCGAAGAAGAAGAAGAGTTCCGAGCATGATATGCTCCCCAATCGTGATTCGAAGGTAGTCCGGACATCGCTCATCATTTTCTTTCTTCTCCTTGCGGCGTACGCGCTCTACGAAGCGTGGGGCATGCTCTATGGCCCGGTCATCAACGTCCCTACCGAAACAGTAACCGTGCGCGATGCTTATACGTTGGTGAAGGGTCGCGCAGAGCGCATTACCGAACTGCGCCTGAACGGCAAGACGATCCCCGTCACGGAAAACGGCGACTTTGCGGAACCATTCCTCCTCGCCAAGGGCACAAACCATCTCATTCTTGAGGCGAGCGATGCCCGCGGCCAGACGACCCGCGAGGAGATCGACATCTTGTACATCCCGTCGACCCTCCCCCCTCCTGCACCTACCACGACCGAAGTTGAGCTTCAAGGTGAGGAATATACCCCATAAGATGTCGCGTTGCGGCTATCGGACGGGTATACTTCATAAATACTTACCCCACTAATCCTATTGTTCCCGTATGGCAAAAACGAAAGAAAAGGCTCTCCCGAAACAAGTTGGCACAGGAAGCGATAAAGACATTGAGCGCGCGCTTGCAGAAATAAAAACAAAATTTGGTGACGAAAGCATCATGATGCTCGGCGCGCAGCCGAAGGTTGATGTGAATGCGATTCCGACCGGCTCGATCGGTGTTGACTGGGCGCTTGGTATTGGCGGACTTCCCCGCGGACGCATCGTCGAAATTTTTGGACCAGAGTCAAGCGGCAAAACAACGCTGTCATTGCATGTCATTTCAGAAGCGCAAAAGAAAGGCGGGATCTGCGCATTCATCGACGCGGAACACGCGCTCGATCCGGAGTACGCAAAAAAACTCGGTGTGCGAATCGAGGAACTTCTTGTCTCACAACCGGACACCGGTGAACAGGCGCTTGAAATTACCGAGTCGCTCGTGCGATCAGGGAAAATTGACGTTATCGTCATCGACTCTGTTGCTGCGCTCACACCGAAAGACGAAATCGAAGGCGACATGGGTCAGCAGCAAATGGGCAAGCAGGCGCGCCTCATGTCACAAGCCTTGCGGAAACTGACCGCGATCGTTTCGAAAACAAAGACGCTCGTCATTTTCATCAACCAAATCCGCATGCAGATCGGCGTCATGTTTGGCAACCCGGAAACGACAACGGGTGGTAAGGCGCTCAAATTCTACACATCGGTGCGCATCGACATCCGCCGCATCGCGCAGATTAAAAAGGGCGACGAGATCATGGGTGGCCGTCACCGCGTGAAGATCGTGAAAAACAAAGTCGCCGCGCCGTTTCGGCAGACCGAATTCGATATGATGTACGGCGAAGGCATTTCGCGCGAAGGCGAAGCGCTCGCGCTCGGCGAAAAACTCGATGTTATTGAAAAATCCTCCGGCGGCGCGTATTCGTATGGCGAAGAAAAACTCGGCCGCGGCTACGATGCAGCGCGCACGTTCCTGCGCGAAAACAAAACCGTCCTCAACAACATCCTCAAAGACATCAAAAAAGCGCTCGAAAACGGCGGCACACCTCCGGCGAAAAGTGCTGGTGGAGGAGAAGAATAATGGGAACACTGGAACGAGGGTACCATAAGTTCAAAAAACAACTGGCAAACCTCTTGCCGGAAGGCACAGCAGCATCGCTTGAGAATCTTCGGCGGGATCGCTTGAATATGGAGAGGAAGTGGACGCCCGTGAACGATCTTTTGGCATATGAGGTCAAGGGCAACGAACTGCAGATTCACGCTCACGAACTCTTTATAAAATCCCCTTCAGAAACACAAGCACTCCTTTTCGCTGGACTTAGAGAAATCGCTCGACAGCTCGAAAAAGACACTCATCTTCAGGCGATTGAAAACGTTACAGGATATTCGTGGCTCGTTTACAAACTTGAACCGTATTTCAGGCGCCTTGGGTTCGAAGTAACTGAGCATGATCATACGAAACAAACAGCACTGGCAACAATGCCGCGCGCAACATTTATCCAAAAATACGGGACGAGTGACAAATAGAAAACGCCCCGCTGCAATAAAAAGAATCAGCCGTGCGCTGGATGCGCACGGCCTTGATTTTCTGCCTCTCTCGACTTATCGCATGAACCGGAGTCCGATCATCGGAACTGGCGTGAAGGGATTCAGCCTCCACCAGAGCATCGCCGCAAGAATGGCGATGAGCGCGAAGCAGCCGCGCACGACATATGCAACGATCACGGCGATTTCGTCGGTCGATGCCTGCGGGAAAAGGTCCGGATACTTGAAACGGACGAGAACGTAGATCGCGGTGACGCCACCGTAAAAGAACAGGCCCGCGCATATCACACCGAACGCTCTTGTTACTCGAGTTGCCTGCGTGAAGAGCGCGAAGATCGCGAAGCCGACCGCGCCGAGGACTAGTCCGGGTATCACGTCACTCTGACTCCGCACCTCGTAGAAAAAGAACATGAACGCGAGGCCACCAAGGGCCCCGAGAAAGACATTGTAGACCATCATCACATGCTGCCGATCAATCAGAGGTTCATTCCGCATCATTAGCTCCTACTGTTTGCATGAGTTGCCTTTCGGCACTGAAGACTATACCAAACGCTTTGCGGTAGACAAAGCTTTTTTTTTGACTAGAATACCTCGATGCTTAACTACAACGAGATCAAACCAGGCGTCGCCGTTATTGTCGAAGGCGAGCCGTATGTCTGCACATGGAATAACATCATGCAGAAGCAGCAGCGCCGTCCGGTCAATCAGACCAAGCTCCGCCACCTTATCCGCGGCAACTCCATTGAGTATTCGTTTCAGCAAAGCGATAAGCTCCACGAGGCAGAGATCGAGAAAAAGCCTGCAGTCTTTATCTTTCACGACGAGCGCAAAGGAGAGTGGATGTTCCATGACGCAAAGAACAAGTCCGAACGCTTCTCACTCTCCGACGACATGCTTGGTGGTGGCGGGCAATTCTTGAAGGCAAATACGGAAGTCGAGACGGAGGCGTTTGACGGCAAAGTATTCAATGTAAAGCTTCC
>JBAQPT010000080.1:0-3084 GCA_049306055.1 Minisyncoccia bacterium
ATATAAAAGGCGCGTTTGACACGAATTGAATTACTGAAATTCTGGCCAAAGTCCAGATGCTATAATCACGGGATGCCCCCACGGACAGGGATAGGGGAGAAGTTCCCGACGCAAGCGCAGAAGTTTAAAAATCCAGAGGAAGAGCTGGCGTATTTGCGCGCGCGGATAGCGGAAAAGGAACAGGAACTCGAAAACCCTCAAAACCAATTCGAGCGCGAACGCATTGCGCGTCGTGAAATCCAGGCCTACGGCGCAACCCCTGCGCCGCAAATTCTGCACGAGACGGTCGTCATGCCCGAACACGACGCAACGCGAAATGCGCTCAATCTCGATCCGGAAGAACACGATGCGCAGATCGATGGCTTGCTGCAAATTGTCGCTGATCGTGGTATCCGCAATGCGCTTTCTATCGTTGCAAAAATGAAAAACGTGCATCTCGAAGACGACCTACACCGCGTCCTCGTTCGCTATATCGCTGAGGGGTTCCCGCAGCGGGGAATGGCGCCGCCAGAGCGCATTGCGCGCGCCTTGCACCTTGTCCTCTTTGAAATTCACCCCCAGGCGCATGGCGAGGGCGATGCCGAAAAACAGGGCCAGCAGAAGCTTGAGCAGGTCCTGGCCTCGTCCGAGCAGCTCTATGCCGGCTTCCTTACCCTTATCTCGTCCAAGGAGGGCTTTTCACTCGAAATATCGGTGTCGGAAGGGACGGAAGAAGCCACGATTTATGTCGCCATTCCGCGCGAGAAAAAGCAGCTTGCGGAGCGTCTCATTTCTTCCGTCTTTCCGAACGCACGCGTCGCTGAATGCCGTGGCGACTACAACATTTTTAATTACAACGGCGTCCATGCGGCGGCGTATGGAACGCTAAAAGAGCATCCTGCGTATCCGCTGAAGACCTTCGAGATGTTCGAGCATGACCCGATGAATATCCTGCTCGCATCGTTTGCAAAAATCGCAAAGCACGGCGAAGGCGCGGCGCTCCAGATTGTCGTTGGCGATGAGGGGGAACGCTACAACCATCACTACAAGAAGATTGTACGGAATCTCGAGAGCGGCAAGCATATCTACAAAGCGCTGAAGACTCCAGAAACAGTATTCGGCGAATTTGCGCAGAATGTCGTCGAGGCGGTCATGACATCGGAAAAGCAGCGTGAAGAAGAAAAAAACAAATCATACAAACAGAACGACCAAGTCGCGATTGAAGAAATCGGAAAGAAAATTAAGAGCCGCATCGTTCCCACGGTGATCCGCCTCGTTGCGTCCGGCCCCGACCAATCGCGGGCGCAGGCGCTCCTCGACAATCTCATCACGCCGTTTCGCCAGTACGAAGACCCGCGCGGGAATGGTTTCTTGTTCAAGCAGGTCTCAAGCTGGAGCATCGGAGATTTTTTGCGCCAGTTTACGTATCGCACCTTCGACTATTCCTATTCGATGCCGCTCTCACTCTCTGAAGTCGCGACGATCGTCCACTTCACGGCCGAGCGCGTGCAGACGTCACGCGAATTGAAGCAGAGTCGCGTGAAGCAGGCTCCGGCGCCTGTAAATACGCCGACCGACGGCATTACGGTCGGCATCAACCGCTATGGCGCAGAGGAAACGCCCGTTCGATTTGGTACAAGCGACCGCATGCGCCACTGCTACGTCATCGGCCAAACCGGTACTGGCAAAACGTCGCTTCTCAAGAACATGATCTTCCAGGATATGCGAAACGGGGAGGGGGTTGCGTACATTGATCCGCACGGTACCGATATCGAAGATATTCTTGCCGCAGTGCCACCGGAGCGCATGCAGGACGTCATTTACTTCGATCCTGCCCATACTGCACGGCCGATGGGGCTCAACATGCTCGAGTACGACGAAGCGCGGCCAGAGATGAAAACGTTTGTCGTTGACGAGGTGTACAACATCTTCCGCAAACTCTACAACGACATTCCTGAGGCATTCGGCCCGATGTTCGAGCAATACTACCGCAACGCCGCGCAGCTCGTCGTCGAAGACCAAGCGTCAGGCTCGACGCTGCTCGAAATTCCGCGTGTCATGGCAGACAGTGAATTCCGCCGACTCAAACTCTCCCGCTGCAAAAACCCTGTCATCATCAACTTCTGGACCAAGATCGCCGAGGCTGCTGGTGGGGAAGCGTCGCTCGAGAACATCGTCCCATACATTTCGTCGAAGATCGACGTCTTTACGGCAAACGACATTATGCGTCCAATCGTCGCGCAGCAAAAAAGCGCTTTCGATTTCCGTGAAATTATGGACGGCAAGAAAATTTTCCTCGCGAATCTCTCGAAGGGCCGTCTCGGCGAGCGTAACGCTGCGCTCCTTGGCCTTGTCCTCGTTTCGAAATTCCTGCAAGCGGCATTTTCGCGCGTGGACACGAAAACCGGTTTGCCAACGTTCTATCTCTATATCGATGAATTCCAGAACTTTGCGACTGATTCCATTTCAACAATTCTCTCCGAAGCCCGCAAATACAAACTCTCGCTCACGATTGCGCACCAATTCATCGCGCAGCTCGATGAGAAGATCCGCGATGCGGTGATTGGTAACGTCGGAACAAAATTTGCGTTCCGGATCGGTACGACCGACGCGGAATTTCTGGAAAAACAGTTTAATCCTGTTTTCACCCGCCACGATCTTGAAAACCAGGAGAACTATCACGCCGCAGTCGCGCTTCTCGTGAGTGGCGTGCCCGCACGTCCGTTTACGATCAAGACCGAGCTACCACCGACACTCGATTTCTCGCATGTTGATTCTTTGAAGGAATTGTCGTATCGTACCTACGGTCGCGATCGGGAAGAGGTGGAAGCTGAGGTCCATGCGCGATTCGCGCCGAAACCGAAGGCCGCACCTGCTCCCGATTACGACGTTCCTACTTACTAAGCGCGAAGGCGTATTTTTATTACGGCTAGCGAGGATCGAAAATGAAAACTTGTTTTCATTTTCTCCGAGCGACGCCGAAATATTATTTATATCTTGTATGAAAAACATTAAAGAAGAGAGAACATACGTCATGATCAAGCCGGACGGTGTCCGGAAGGGTCTTATCGGTGAAGTCATTAAGCGCTTCGAACAGCGCGATCT
>JBAQPT010000081.1:0-4763 GCA_049306055.1 Minisyncoccia bacterium
TCGCAACCCTCCGCAAACGCATTTGGAGGGATGCGGAGCCAGTTGCATCAGCTGAGCAGAGCGCGTAAATCCGCCAAAAATCGCGAGCTACATCGTTGCGGGTCCCGTGCGTGTTTGTCACCGTACATTTGTACGGCTCCAAACCCGCCCTTCCCGCGCCTCGTATCTCATCGATTTTTGGCGGATTTACCGTTCTTGCCAATTGACGATTTAATCGTTATATTGCCGTGGGGTTGTGCCGTCCAAAAGCACAACCATCAGCCGAAGACTAGCCGTCCAAAGGCCAGTCATCCATCATTCGTCACTTCGCCTGTACTTTTGCGGCCACTGTATGTGGCCGCTTTTTCTTTGTATTTAAGCCGTAAACCAGTAGACTGAACCTCCATGTCAGCAAATATCAGAAATTTCTCGATTATTGCGCACATTGACCACGGGAAATCCACCCTTGCCGACCGGATGCTTGAACTCACCGGTACCATCGAAAAACGTGAAATGCGCGACCAAGTCTTGGACCGCATGGACCTCGAACGTGAGCGCGGCATCACCATCAAAATGCAGCCGGTGCGCATGCAGTGGAATGGCGTTGTCCTCAATCTTATCGACACGCCCGGCCACGTCGATTTCGCCTACGAAGTCTCCCGCGCGCTCTCGGCCGTCGAAGGCGTCATTCTATTAGTAGATGCGACGCAGGGCGTTGAGGCGCAGACGCTCTCGGTTCTCCAGACCGCGCGCGATTTGAAGCGCGTCATCATTCCGGTTGTGAATAAAATCGACTCGCCAAACGCGCGCGTTGACGATGTGAAAAGCGAAATCGCGCTCCTCATCGGCTGCGACGAATCCGACATTCTCGCAACGTCCGGCAAAACAGGCGCAGGCGTCGCAGAACTTCTCGATGTGATCGTCACGAAAATTCCACCACCGCAAACTTCTGGCGACAAACTCCAGGCGCTCGTCTACGACTTTTCATATTCCGACCACCGCGGCGTCATCATTTACTGCCGTCTTTTCGGCGGGAAAGTTGAAAAAGGGGACTCTCTTAAGCTCGCGGCTGCCAACGCGACCTTTAATGCGCTCGAAGTCGGCGTTCTCACGCCCGACGAAGAATCGCGCGCGTCGCTGAACGAAGGAGAAATCGGCTACATCGTGACCGGCATCAAAAAGCCAGGCATCGCGAGCGTGGGTGACACGGTCGTCGCGGCGCGCATGTCGGCCGAATCGCTCGGCGGCTATCGTCAACCCGCGCCGGTCATCTGGGCGTCGGTCTATCCGGAATCACAAGACGATCTCATGCAACTCCGCCAAGCGCTCGAACGCCTTCGTCTCCACGATTCGTCGCTTTCCTACGAAGAAGAATCAAGCGGCGTGATGGGGAAAGGTTTCCGCTGCGGATTTTTGGGAATGCTCCATTTGGAAATTATCGTCGAGCGACTGAAACGCGAATTCAATCTGCCGCTCGTTGTCACCATGCCCACAACCGTGTACGAGATCACCCGCACCAACGGCACTGTCGAAGAAATTTACAACCCGGCGCGTTTTCCCGACGACGGCACCGTGAAATCCGTCCGCGAACCGTGGGTTACGCTTGCGATCATTACGCCACCGCAGTACCTCGGCGGCATCTCACAAATTCTTTTCGATCACGAAGCAGTCGTCGGCGACACGGAAACACTTCCCGACGGAAAAGTGAAAGTAAATTCTGAAATGCCACTGCGCGAACTCATGCGCACCTTTTTCGATAGATTAAAATCCGTCTCAAGCGGCTTTGCCTCACTTTCGTACGAACTGATCGGCCTTCGCGCGGCCGACGTTGTCCGGCTCGACGTTCTCGTCGCCGAAGAGTTGGTCCCCGCATTCGCGCGCATCGTCTCGCATCGCCGTGTCAATTCCGAAGCCGAATCGCTCGTCGAAAAATTGGAAGAACTTCTTCCGAAACAACTCTTCGAACTTAAAATCCAAGCCAAGTGCGGCGGCAAGATCATCGCCTCGCGCAGAAAGAGCGCAATGCGCAAAGACGTGACGGGCTACCTGTACGGCGGCGACATCACTCGCAAAATGAAGCTCCTCGAAAAGCAAAAGAAAGGAAAAAAGAAAATGTTGGCTCGCGGCAAAGTCGATATCCCACACGACGTCTTCCTCAAAGTAATCAGGGGTGGGGAATAGATAAGGCGCGCAATCCCGCAGTGGGACCACGCGCCTCCGTGCCTAGGCTGACCGCGGTTTGTCGAATGCGCCGCGACCGCGCCATGCGATGTGCTCGCGGAGCTTTTCGCCGTGGACCTCCAGCGCGTGCAGCGTGTCTCGGATCGGCTCCATCTGATCCTTAGCGCGGTTTTTGCGCATCAGATCGATCGACTGCTCGTGATCGTCCCTCAGACAGACGTACTTGCGCCGGAGGCGACGGATACGCGACTCGGTAATCGCCAACAGCACTCTCGACATGATAAAGAACATAGCAGTCTCCTCATTGCTACAGAGGAAGTCATTATGCCATATTAAAAAAGAAAATCAAATACCGCGTAAAATCGAAAAGAGAAACTCAGGCAAACCCGGCGCGAAGAAGAACACCATACGGAGGATGTTATATAATGAACGTCATCACCACACTATGGATGCACCAAAAAATCCAAGTAAGTCTCGCCGAGACGTTATTAAAATGGCCGCAGCGGCAGTTGGACTCGCCGTCGCTCCATCTATCCTCCGCGGTCAGACAGCCAACGCAACTCCTGACGAACCATTTCTTGAGCCTTTGCCACATGAAGAAGGTGTATGGCGAAAGATCGAGCCATTCACGCGGCTCGGCGAAGAAGCGGAGCGCATTTTGGAAAGCGAGTATAAAGATGTTGTTGTGTTTAATCCTGTCACGGGCGATCTGAACGTTCTCGACAAAGTTGGTGCGGAAGGAACGTCAGTCGGAGGATTTTCACCAAGCTCGTCGTCTTCATCGATTCGCGACCTTGGCGTTTTCAGCCAAGGCGGCGGGGCGGTAACGTTTACGTATATTTTTGAGGACACGCAAACTCACGTCATTCGCATATTCAAACGAGAAGATGGCTCGATGGGTATCGATGAGTCGGGAAGCCGCGCAGGCCTCCCAGTATTGCCGCCATAAAGAAGCAGCGTGCAGGTCGGAGGCCTGCACGCTGCTGTTTTGCTGTGTTCGCGCGAGCATCACGCTGCAATGTGCTGTCGGAGGCCGGAGATTTTGAGTTCGCAACTCCTGATCTTCGACCCAATAGCCGACATTTGTGCACCGAGCTCGTGAACGCTCGAATACGTTTTTGCGCTCCCGATCTTGTAGAAGATCACGTCGGATTTCATTTCCAACCAACTCACTCGCATCTTGTAGAATGCGAGTGCAACCCAAGGCAGAATTTTCATAGGTTTCTCCTCTTGCCTACATTGATTCGAATCTGCCGTTTCTTTTTTTCAGTGGCGCAACAAAGAGGCCTACATAGCCGCCGATGAGTATGCCCGCGACAATCGGTACCAAGAAGGTAGCACCGACATACCATGCAAAAAAAGCGGAGAGGATCGCTCCAATCAGCGCCCCAAAGAGGATACTGTATGAGGTATTCACCTTCATCTCCCTTGTGCTGTTGCTAAAGTCTCGCGTTCAACACGCTAGAACAATCTTGCAACTTAAATAGTGCCTTGTCAACCTAACTCAAAATCGAAAAGAGAAACTCAGGCAAACCTGGCGCGAAGAAGAGCACCATACCGAGGATAATGAGAATCGCGACGAAGCCCCACACGATGTTGAGGACTTTTTTGGTCTTGTGGTGAAAGAGGAATGACATATCAGTAAGTGGTAAGATTATACCCCATGGCCACATTTCAGCAACGGCGTGACCCGATGCGCCTCATGTGGCGGCGGGTGGGGGCGCTCATCATGCTTGTCATCATCGCCATCGCCGCGCGCGGCGTCTGGGGAGTGTATCAAAAGTCGCACGAAGCGGCCGTTCTCCGTCAGGAAGCCGAAGTCAAACTCGCGGAATTAGAGACGCGCGAAGCGCAACTACGCGCTGATATCGCAAATCTGAAAAGCGAACGCGGTGTTGAGGCAGAGTTGCGCGAACGATATGACCTTGCCGCAGAAGGCGAGAGTGTCGTTGTGATTCTCGAAGATCCGACCCCGCCGCCCACGCAGCAGCCCTCGCGCTACGATTCATTCAAAAATCTTTTCAAGTGGTCGTGGTAAAAAAGTGCCGGCGCCACTGTGTGACGCCGGCAAAACGGATTGCAAACAAACGAGGATCGCTTAGATCGGCGGATTTTTGCGCAAGATTCTGATGATATCGCGGATTGCGTCGTCGTACGCGTTTTGTTGTGCCATGCCGGCGAGCGACGCGTCGAGCTTTTTGAGCGCTGCAGCATCCTCCTTAAAAGGTGTAGATCGTTTGAAGCTGTTGAGCTTACCGTCCACGTCGATGTCCTCAAATTTTCGGATGATGCGAAGTTTTGTTTTCTTCGCAGGCGCTTTCGCGCTCACCGGACGATCTTCAAGGACGGCAAATTCAATTCGTAGAAACTTTTTCCCCTTGTCGTTCGTGTCGTAGGTGATTCGCACCGGCTGTCCAGCAGAATTTGTAAACCAGTAAACGATCCCCCCTTCCATAACGCCCGAGTTTTGTCGCAGGAGCTGAACGAGAAAATTCATTCGTCCGTTCGACGTTTCCGAGTGTGCAGGGATCGCAACAATGAGTGCTGTTGCGAGTAGAGCTGTTGCAAGCGCGATAGTGGCGAGAACAAACTTACGCACGGAC
>JBAQPT010000082.1:0-9208 GCA_049306055.1 Minisyncoccia bacterium
ATAATGGTCAGCATCAAATTTAAAATGCTCGGCAATAAATCGCATGAGCTTGTTGATATCGTCAGCCATGACGGTATCTTAACATGTGAGTAGCGAGAAGGGACTGAAATTTTTGAAAGCCGTCAAACGGGGACGGCGGGACGTGCTTACCGAGGGACCCCGCAACTGGTGAGGACGAGCCCGAATCGCAAGCTTGCGATTCGGGTTTGCCCGAGGGAAGCACGTCCCGTCGGCGCCGTCGGCTTTCAAAAATTTCAGCCTCGCGAGCGGAGTTGTCACCACCCTATTGCATCCGACACGGATCAGGTATACTAGCGGCAAGGGAAACGTTTTACTCTCTCAATCGTCACTTCTGTCATGACACTTTCGCGATCGCTTTTTGCGGTCTTGGTTCTCTCGGCTTTTTTGTTCACGCTTTCTTTTGCGACGAGCGCTCATGCGCAATCGGCAAATCTCATTCAGAATCCTGGTTTTGAAACCGCGGGGACGGGTGGAAATCCTGCTTCGTGGACAAAAACTTTTTGGGGCACACCGACGCCAACATTTGCATACCCTGTCGCAGGAAGAAGCGGTAACGGCACGCAAGTAACCTTTTCTGCAAATTCAAACGGCGATGCGCGCTGGCAGCACGCGCCGGTCACTGTGACGGCGGGCACGCAGTACACGTATTCAATTTGGTACAAATCGACAGCCGCGACGGAAATCAATATGGAGTTTGCGAATTCGACCGGTGGACAGATCACTTATGGTTGGCTCGCCAATCTTCCGGCATCCGGCGATCGTTGGCTGCAATACACGGGTTCGTTCACCGTGCCGACAGGAAAAACACGAGCGACTGTTTTCCAATTGCTTGATAAAACAGGCACGCTCATTATCGATGATGTCTCGCTTACTTCAGGCTCAACGCAACCACCTCCGCCGCCACCTACTGCGCCGACACTTACGCTTAGCGCAAATCCGACGACCATCACCACAGGTCAATCTTCGACACTGACCTGGTCGACGACGAACGCGACGAGCTGTACGGCTTTTGGCGGTTGGACAGGAACAAAGGCGACTTCGGGCTCTCAGGCAGTGACGCCAACGGCGAACACGACGTATTCACTTTCATGCTCCGGCGCGAGCGGCACAACGCCTGCGCAGCAAAGCGTGACCGTCTCGGTTACCGCGGCTCCTCCGCCACCACCGGGCGGTTTTTCGGAAGGCATGGTCTCGCTCACGTTTGATGATTCGTGGACGTCGCAATACGCGAACGTCCTTCCTGTTTTGCAGACCGCAAATCTGAAAGGTACGTTCTACCTCACGACCGAGCCAGTGCAAGGAGGATGGGACGGGTTTATGACACCGAACCAAGTGAAAGATATCGGAAATAAGGGACATGAAATCGCCGGACACACGGTAACGCATGTCGATCTGACGACCGTCGGCCAGACGCGCGTTCGTAATGAGGTGCGCAATTCGAAAACATACTTGCAGCAGCTCACCGGAAAAACGGTGACATCGTTTGCGTATCCGTACGGCTCCGCAAACACCACGGTGAAGACGATTTTGCGTAACGAAGGCTACACCAATGCGCGCGGCGTTCAGTATGAATCTTTGAACACAGCGACGACTGACAAATACGAATTAAAGAGCATGTGCGTCGAGACATCGAATTCGATTGCCGAAATTAAAGCGCAAATCGATACCGCAAAAGCAAACAAGCAATGGTTTGTGCTCTGCATTCACGAAGTTCAGAATAACGGCGACCAATACACGATGACGCCCGCGAAATTCCAGGAGATTGTCGATTACATCAAGTCGACGGGGATTAAAGTGGTGACGATGAAGGAAGGTCGGGCTTTGATGCCGTAAACTTGCGCGGATTGCTTACAAGTGGTATAAAAAATCCGGCGACGAAACACGTAATCCGCAACGAGGGAGCGATGCATGCCCAAAGCCAATGGCGCTAAAAAGACTACCCTGTATGGCGAGGGGGATACCGTCACTTGGGCCGCAAATAGTGGATCCCATAGATTATACGGAAGGGGGCCCTTTATTGTGGCCTTTGTCTCCGACTCATACGGTGAACGCGTAGTCGGGCATCCGCAGTGGCTGTTCATACGAAAGGAGGATGGCGAAGTCATCAAGAACAATCGCGGTGAGCCAAAACGTTTCAGCGGCATTTGGTTCGCTCGCATGGAATGAACACATCAACGCCGAAGCCGTTACGTATATCCGTAGCGGCTTCTGTTTTTGGGGAAATCGGCTATAGTTCGCAGGTGTTTGAATTCAAAATTCTCAAAAAATCGAAAAAGAGTCGGGCGCGGCTTGGGGTTATAAAAACACCGCATGGGGAGATTGAGACCCCTTCTTTTGTGCCGGTCGCGACACGCGGCACGGTACGCACGCTCGATTCAGAAGAAGTCGCGGACGCGGGATCGCAAATGCTGATCGCGAATACATATCATCTGCATCTTGCACCGGGAGAGGCCATCGTGAAAAAAGCTGGCGGGCTGCATAAGTACATGAACTGGAAGAAGCCGCTCATGACCGACAGCGGCGGGTTTCAGGTGTATTCGCTTGGGTTTGGCGTTGATCATGGGATTGGAAAAAGTTTAAAGGAGGAGACGCAAAAGACCCTTGCCGAAGGCATGCAACCGGTCGCGGTGAAGATCGGTGAAGACGGTGTGCATTTTCGTTCTCCGATCGACGGCAAGGAATTGTATCTCGATCCGAAAAAGAGTATTCAGATTCAGGAGACGCTTGGCGCGGACATTATGTTTGCGTTTGATGAGTGCCCTTCCCCACTTGCCGACGAACAATACATGCGCGCGTCACTAGAGAAAACGCACCGATGGGCGCAATTGTGTTTGGATACGAAAAAGTCGAAGAAGCAAGCACTCTACGGCATCGTGCAAGGCGGCGCGTTTCGGCACCTGCGCGTTGAGAGCGCGAAAATTTTGGGCGCGATGGATTTTGACGGCTTTGGCTTTGGTGGCGAATTTGGGTATGACAAAAAAATGCTGAAGAAAGTCGTGTCGGATGTTTCGGACGCTTTGCCACAAGAGAAGCCGCGGCATGTCTTGGGCATCGGGCATCCGGAAGATTTCGCGATCATTGCGCAATCGGGCGGCGACACGTTTGACTGCATCGCGCCGACGCATTATGCGCGTCGTGGTGTTGTGTTTACTTCAGAAGGCCGCGTTGATGTGCGAAAGCCGCGTTATGTGAAGGACATCAGCAAGCCGCTTGATCCGAAGTGTAAATGTGGGGTTTGTAAGAATTATTCACGCGGATACATTTCAAGCCTCATTCGCGCAAAAGAATTAAGTGGCATGAAGCTCGCGACGATGCATAATTTGCATTTCTTCAATACGCTTGCTGCATCAGTTCGACGACGAATAAAAAACGGGGATTTATAAAAAGAGGCGATCCCTGCGCGTTGCGCTGGAATCGCCTGTTGATGTTCCTTCTCTTAGCGTTCGTGGCAGACAGGGTGTGCCCGTTTCTTCGCCGCACGAGGCCGTACCTTCGCAGCCGAAACTCCTGAAGGCACTGCTCCTGCTTTGAACTGCTGGATCTGTTTTGGCTGCTCTCCGAGAGGAGGACATACTTTTGCCTCCGCCGCCTTGAGCCTTTCTCGAAGCGCGTCACGATCAGCGACGATAGTCATTTTTTCGCTGTTTTCCGATTCGAGATCGGCGCTGAGCCTCTTCGATTTGATCACTTCGGCTTCGTAGAGCTGATGTGATAGTACTGCTGTCCGCTCGAACTTTTCGTTTGACGTTCTCAGCTCGCGGAGTTCGGTCTTCGCGGCCTCCCATCCTCGAGTCGTCGATTTAAGTGCCGTCGCGTGAAAACGCAGTTTTCTCTTTTCTGCTATCAGCGCGTCAGTTGTCTCTTTGAGAAGCCCTTTGGCTTGCAAGAGCTGCTTGTTTGCCTCGCCAAGCGCATTCTCAAGTTTCGTAATAGTATCAGCGGCGACACGAGCCCTCTCATTGACGTCGATGCACTTCGCGTCATCTGCCTGCGCGATTTTGAGCTCGGACTCTTTTTCCTTGAGTTTCGTCTCCAGCTTTTGCACATTGCCCTGAGAGGCAGAGCCGCGTACCCACGCCAACTCCAGATTGTGTGGGATGATGTACACAAAAGTGAACACCACCACAACGAAGGCGAGAAGTATTCCGACAATCGTCCTCAAGACACGCTCCTTAGTTAAGCCCGAAGGCTGCTGAACACTATTGCCCACCTCACCCTACAGTATTGACGCGCATTTGCAAACGTGTTCATAGCAGCCCCATCTTTTGCCCTTAGAGTGCTGTCGGTCGGGAAATTATAAGGTTCATTATTACTTAACGTGGGCCATCTTAAAAAGGTGTCTCACCAATGCATTATGCGGTTAACTCAAAAATTAGCGGCAACAATTCTCGGAGCGTTCGCGCTTTTCGCGTTCGCGCTCGTGCAGTCTGCATACGCACAATCGTATGGTTCATCGTATGGCGCGAGCAGTTACGGATCTGGATCAGACGACCTCGACGGTTCGTTTAACGCATCCTTAAGCGGTTCAAACGAAGTACCTTCGGTAAACACCAACACGACAGGCTCGTATTCAAGTGACGTAAATGGCAGCTCGATTAGTTATTCCCTCTCGGTATCGAATGGAAATGACATTACGGCTGCGCACTTGCACTGTGGAGACCCGGGCGAAAACGGTCCGGCCGTCGTCACACTGTATAGTTCCGGCGGAACGGATGTAAATGGCTCTCTTGCAACGGGCTCGATTACCAACACGCACATTGCGGACGTCGACTGCGCCTCGGTCATTGGCTCTTCGATTGATTCGGTGAGCGATCTTGCGCAAGCTTCCGAAGACGGGCGCGTCTACGTAAATGTGCACTCGGAGCAATATCCAAACGGTGTTGCGCGCGGACAGTTGTCGGGCAGCGTCGATGGAAATGACGATGACGACAATGGGTACGGAAACGGTGGCGGGTATGGCGGAGACGGCTACGGTCAGGGAGGACACGGTGATGGCCATAGCTACGACGACCAGGGCCGTCGCAATGACGGGTACTGGGATAAAAACGGCGGTTGGCACCATGGCATGGATGGAAAATCAGACGATGGCTATTGGGGCGACGACAAGTGCTGGCACGAAAATCGCGATTCCGATGACGGCAAAGATAAAGACTATGGCAAAGGCGGCCACGATGATTGGAGCGACGATTGGAACAAAAAGGATGACGACAAGGACAAGGATTGGAACAAGGACGACGACCGGAAAGACTGGAGCGACGACAGAAAGGATGATCATTCCTCGGATTGGAATAATGACTGGAAGAACAACGACCACAACTCGTGGGGTGGTTGGAACGACGATTGGAAGAAAGATGATGATCGGAATTACGGCGACAACAATGATTGGAAGGACGATAACGATGGTAATGACGGACGTGATGGAAAAGATGGCAAGGATGGACATGATGGCGACGACGGGAAAGACGGACGTAACGGCAAGGACGGCGGAGACTACGGTCGAAACGGCGGGCACAGCTGGAGCGGTGGAAGCTCGGCCCATGCCAGCGTGAGGTCATTTATTAGCGCGAACTCGAACATACGCGTAAATGTTCGATGATCGTGCGACGTCGCGTGCGTGGCGATGATATGCAGGGCGGCCTTACGGCCGCCTTGTGGTATAGTACTGGTGGTTACCCACGCACCTGAGCGTAGGGTACATCTTGGGAGAAAAGCCATGAAGCCCGTGTCTTTCGCTGCGCTTTCAGCAGCCGTAATCGCACTCGTCGTCGCCGTTCAGGCAGGCACCTTCAACTCGGCGGTGCAGATGCCGTTCGAATCGTCTGCGCAGATCGCACAACGGTAACAACACGAACTGTCTATCTCCTCTACGCGGACGCATCCTTCACCGGGGCGTCCGCTTTGTATTGGCTTAGATTGTTATGAGAGCACGCATTTCTCCCCGCACACCACCCTCTTCAGCTGTACCCTCATCGAGAACCGCAGTTTTGATCACGTATTTGCCGCCTTCCAAGAAAACGCCGATTTCTGTGCCACCGCCAGCAAACCAACAGATAGCACCTGCAGAAGCTCCATCGCGCTTTGTCCACGCGCTTCCTTCCATATCCGCGCAGTGACCTTCAAATGTGCCGACCGCTGTGACTTTGCCATTTACCCCATATGAGACTTTCGTCTGCGGAATGCCATCTTTTTCGCCCGCATCTTCAAAAGTCCAGCTCCCGCCGCTCGCGCGTTCAGATTCCGTATTCGCGGCATTGGATTCATCTTGCATCGTAGTCGGAGTTTCAGTACCCGAGACCGGCGCTTTTGAACCGATAAAGAAGAGCCCGCCCGCAATCGCGACAATTAATAGGAAAACTATAGTGATGTACTTCATGGCTGCATCCTAGCGCAGGTTTTTAAAATGTCTACGCCTCGCAAAGAAATCCTGTGGAACCGATTTTTATGCGTCGCAAATGGTACGAACCTTTGCAACAATATCAGCCATACTCGTGTCCCCCTTTACCATATAGTGGAACGCGCCTTGCTCCATCGCGCTTCCGAGCGAACCAAGATCACTTGCATTGGAGAGAATAATCGCGTGCGCATCTTTTCCCCACGCGTCTTTGCGCAATTTTTCGAGCATTTCGATGCCGCCCATACCGGGCATTTTGAGGTCAGTGAGAATCACGTCGGGATGTTCCGCAAGCGCGATCGCGAGTCCTTTTTCGCCATCGTTGGCGCTCAGCACTTCAAACCCCTCCGCCTTGAGCATATCGGTGAGTGCGAGCGAAACCGCCTGCTCATCCTCGACTACCAGTATTCGTTTTTTGTCAGACATAGCGAAAGTATAAAGCAAATTACTGACTTAGGCAGCCTTTTCCCCAGCGGGCCACACCATCGGAATCGAGGCAAAAAAGGTCGTCCCCGTGCCTTCTACCGATTCAAACGTAATGCCGCCACCGGCACGCGCAAGAATGATCTTCACGACGTAGAGCCCGAGGCCCGTGCCGTCAGGAATGGATTTTTGGGCATTGTTCGCGCGGTAGAGGCGCTCAAAGATTTTGCCTTGCTCCTCTTTTGGAATACCAATGCCAGAATCTTTGACACGCAGGAACACAGCCTCCTTTGAGCCGCTGGTCGGTGAAAGTTCGTACTCAACCGTGCCACCGTCGCGCGAATACTTAATCGCATTCGAAAGAAGGTTCTGGAGAATCATGCGCACGAGTTTGCGGTCTGCCTTGAGTTTTGGAAACTGATCGGTCGTGAGCTTAATCGTCACTTTTTTCAACTCGGCCGCGTGCTGTTGTTCGGCAATGACTTCACGCACGAGGTCGTTGATATCAAATTCTTCAATCGTCATCGCAAGTGTGCCAAGTTCGATGCGCGACATGTTGAGGAGGTCGTTCACCATCTCGACCATTTGTTGTGAAGAACCTTTGATCGAGCGGACGTATTCGAGCTGTTTTGGCGAGAGGGGCTCGCCGCCTTCGCGCAAAAGCATTTCCGAGAGCCAGTTAATGGAGGTGAGCGGTGTTTTTAATTGGTGCGATGCAAGCGAAACGAATTCACTTTTTGCACGATCGACTTCCATTTCTTTTGTCACGTCATGCACCGCCCCGTGGATGCTCGCAAGCTTTCCCTTGCTGAAGATCGTTTTAAAACGAAGCTGCAGGTTGCGCACTTGGCCGCGGTCGGAAACAGAACGGACTTGGCACGAATATTCTCCTGGATGCTCAAGTCCGAGTTTCCACGCGTCTTCAAAACGCAGATGGTCTTCGGTATGGATATATTGTTTGAGCGAATCGTGCGGAGGGATCTTCTTGCGCGGGATAAGGCCGAAAAGTTCGTACATTTCTTTTGACCAGTAGGAGCTGCTTGGGTTTTCAAAATCGTAGACAAAACTGCCGACGTGGCCGATCTCTTCCGCTTCAAGAAGTTGCGCGACGGCTTGATTGCGAGCGGCAAGCGCCTCGGTGACGGCGTTTTCAGCACGAGGACGTGCGGAGAGCACCGCATAGACACCGACTGCGACGACAATAAAGATGACGCCTAAAAAATACAGCCAGAATAGCTCGTGCTCAGAGAGCACAAGCGCATTGGCGACAATTGTGTCGGAGATTTCCGTGAGCATTGCTCTATTGTACCAGTGCGAACGAGAGGCGCGGGGTGACGGCGCCTACGTAGTGTTATTTCTATTGCATCACGAGGGAGCGACGAATCTTATCGAACGCCGCGATAACTGCAGCGCGGTCGAATTCGCGTACGGTTCCGGTCGCGTAATTTTCGACATTTGTTGTGTGGATGAAGTAGCGAACTGCGGTGCATGGTGTCGACGACGAAAGCGCGTAAACCATTTCTTCAAAGAAATTCCCTGCTGCACCTTCGGACGATGTCGCGAGCGAATACATAACGGTGCCTTCGGTAACTTCGCGACGCGCAACATTTGCCGCGAGGTAAATGTCGCCAGTGCACAGACTTGCGCGCGGCAATTGTTCAACGGAAATACCGGAATCCGGAGAAAGATTGGTGCCCGTCGTCATTTCCACCGGGACAGAAAACTTCACACCGAGAATTGGTTTTGTCGGGCTTACCGATGTGTTTGCGTAGGCTGAGTCGAGCGTAAAGTTTTGCGGGTAGGTTACAGAAATGCGCATCGTCGTGGAAGCAAAGGTTTGGTCCGTATTGACGGGCTGCTGTTGCACCGGCTCTGGCGGCGCTGGCTCTGGTTCAGGAGTTGAAAACGAGCTCCAGAGAAAATACCCACCTCCTCCGAGAACGAGCAGCACAATAACGAGAATAACTGGCATCGCATACGAATTCCGGTGATTGGGGTTTTGTTCAGGCATGGATTCATTATTACACATTTATGAGTTTTCAACATGAAGAAAACGTGGCAAAGAGTTGGCCCCGCCTTTGAGATGTTGGCGGGGCCTTTCGAGTGGGCTTCTAGCGCACCTGCGAGGTGAATGAGTTCACGAAATAGTGCGCACGCTTTTTTGCAGTGCTTGATTCGTGATCGTATTTTGCGTGAACGATGTAGAGCCACCCGTCCACATACATCACCTGCATGTAGACGGACGTGCCTTCACGACAGTTGCTACCCTGGATTCTCAGCGCCCACCCGAGCGGTGATTCGTAGGGCTGTTCGGGCACAATTGAGTTACACAAAAGCCGTATACCCGTCGCTTGTACCGCGCGCTGAGACGAC
>JBAQPT010000083.1:0-5544 GCA_049306055.1 Minisyncoccia bacterium
GCTGCGTCTTGTTCCGCTTCCTGCTTTGACTTCCCTTCGCCCGCGGCGATTTTGTCGCGGCCGAGGTAGGCTGCGACGACGAATTTCTTGTCGTGATCAAGAGTTCTATCCGTATAACTGCGGATGCGTCCCGATACGAATGAATATACAGGTCGTGCCTTGGGTAAAATATATCGCGCGATAATCTCCGGTGACATTGATACTTCTGCAACCTGCATATTCTCCGCTCAGCGAGTGATTCTTAAGGAGCGGGTGAAACGGATCAGTCTCGAACAATGCCTTGCGCTGAATGAATTTATGACGCACACCAACGTCAAGTTTGGAAAAGTTCTTTACAAATGACGGACGAAGAACGATTTTCATGCCCGTTTAGAGCGATAGGAGATACTTGTCCATCTCTTTCGCGCTCTTAAAGGCGATCATGTTTTCCCCCGTCTTTAAATCCCGCAGGGTGTCCTCAATTGCCTCTCGCGTCTCGGCATTTGGAATTTCAGGCCGCTCAAACACGATGCGCTGATGAGCAACAAAATCTTTCAGATACCGGTTAATTATAGTTCCGAGAGGGAGGCCTAAGTCGCGCGCAACATCTTGAGCTTTCTTTTTAAGCTTGGCGTCAGTTTTAACCGAAAGCATAGTCTTCATATATCCGAAGTATATACAACGGATATTCCCTGTCAAGCACCCGTACCGATACTGCCGGACCTGAAGTTCCTTATGTGTGACGACCGTCAACGACAAGGAACATTCATTTCGACCTACTACCACCCCTTCGCTACGAGCGCTTTTTGCGCTGCGTCTTGTTCCGCTTCCTGCTTTGACTTCCCTTCGCCCGCGGCGATTTTGTCGCGGCCGAGGTAGGCTGCGACGACGAATTTCTTGTCGTGATCAGGACCGGACTGGTCTGCAAGTTCGTACGTCGGAGTGACGCCAACTTTTTCTTGCGCGATTTCTTGGAATTTGCTTTTTGCATCCTGCCACAATCGCTTTTCGACAACCTCATCCGTTTTGTGGAACAGCTGCGACTGGATAAATGCGTAGGACGCGTCGTATCCTTGGTCGAGATAAATTGCGCCGATGAGCGCTTCAAATGCGTTTGCCAAAATGATGCCGCGCGCGCGGCCCGTGTCTTTCGCTTCGCCACGCGAGAGAAGTAAGTAGTCGTTCATTCCCAATTTCGTCCCCGCATCCGCGATCGATTGCGTGTTCACGAGCGCCGCACGAAAGGCGGTGAGTTCCCCTTCCGGCTTATCGGGATATTTTGCAAAGAGGTATTCCGTGACAACCAATTCCAAGACCGCATCGCCCAAAAATTCCAAGCGCTCGTTATGCTCGGCGCCTGCACGTCGATTTTCGTTTAAATACGAACGGTGCGTAAACGCCGTTTCCAGCAAATGCTGGTTTTTGAATACGACACCGATTTTTTGTTCAAAACTCTTGAATTCCATGTCAGTACCCTAACACCTGACACCTAGAACCTGCAACCTACCCTCTGCCTTTCTGAGCAAGGATATTGATCGCCGGAATGATGATCTTCAAGGTGTCGTCATAAAAGTTGAGCGAGCCGACTTGCGAGAGCGGGAACCACTGCGCATCATCGAGACCACCCGATGGCCCAAGTTTAATTTCTGAAAACGGCGACTCTGCAAGGAAGTAGTTGACGCGCTTCCTTTTTTTTCCGCCCTTCACTTCCGGATCGTTCGCGGTGTATTCATTTACGCCGAGCTCTTCTTTTATTTCAACATCAAGACCAAGCTCTTCTTTAATCGTCGCAACAGCGCCTTCGCGCGGCTGCTTCGTGCCAATCTTTCCTTTTGAAATCGTCCAGTGGCCGAAAATATCGTGTACAAACGCGAGGTACGTGTCGCCTTCGTGTTTTGCATAGACGACGGCGCCCGCAAGCTGCTCAACCGGCATTTTGCCGCTCACACCTTGTCCACCCGGGCCCTGTTTTCGCGCGTTGCCTTCGTTTTTCCCGGGTTCGCCAAGCTCTACATACACTGCACCAAGTACTCCGTTCACAAATCTTCCAGACGAAGCTGAACCAAAATTCTTAGCGAGCTCGATCGCTTCATTAATGGCGACCTTGGCCGGCACTTGTGAGCGATCGGCAAAAAGGAGTTCGGTGAGTCCGAGGCGGAGAATGTTGCGGTCGATCGCTGCAATCTTGTCGAGCGGCCACTCCGGCGCCGCTTTTTCAATGACTGTATCAATTTCTTTTTGTTTTGCGCAAGCCGTCTTCAAAAGTTCCTGCATGAACGGCAGATCACTCGCGCGTGCGCCGAATTCTTGCGAATAACTCTCGAGGCGTCCCAAACATTCATCCAACGTCATTGCTCCTCCCGAGGCGTCTCGTTCAAAGAGAACCTGCAGGACGACCGATCGCGCAAGATGCCGATTCGCCATACTCATTCTGTCGCTGTGTATTGCCCGGTAGCGGCAAAGAACAAAGATCGCATGTCGCAATCGTAGCACGGGTCACGCGAGTGCGCGTGACGCGACTGTGGATTAGGCGTTCGCCTTTTCTTTTTCCTTCTCCGCGTCGGCCGCGTGGCCAGAAGCGCGCAATTCTTTTTCGCGACGCTTCATGCGGCGCGCATCGCGTGCAGCCTTCTTCGTAACATCAATGATTTGGCGACCACGATACATGCCCGTCACCGGATTTACACGGTGGCTCTGGAATGAGTTCCCTGCAGCGTCTTTCGAGACGTGCTGAGCCTTCAACGCATGATGTGAGCGTCGTTTTGCTGTCTGTGAGCGGTTCCTCCGCATTCGGACTACCATGGCCAAGACTCTACCAGAAATGGCCGATTGGCGCAAGAAAAGGGCCGCCGCTGACAAAGCGGAGGCCCCGGCAAATCATCTCAGGCACGACGGTGCTCTTTTGCGGCCGTTTCCAGTCTCAATTGCATCACAGCGGGATTGTGGCGGGGTACGAAGAGATCCACAATACCGCTCGAGCCGAACTTGCACACGACTTTACACTTTCTGAGCTCTTCTGGGCTGCAAAACTGGCACACGCCGATCTGTTTCGCCCCTTCCTCCCCAACGAGCTTGACGAGCTTTGCATGGATGTCAGTTCCTTTTTGAGCGCGATACCCCATCGCTGTACCCTTTTTGTACGCTGGCACGATTGCCACTGTCACCCTACACCCACCTCCAAAGAGAGGTCAAGCAATGATGAAGGTCCGGCGGTGGATGAGCGGGACGAGGCCGTACTTGCGGATAGCGAGCATGTGAGCGTGCGTGCCGTAGCCTTTATGCACCTCAAAGCCGTACGACGCGTGCGATTCTGAAAGCTCTTCCATGTGGCGGTCGCGCGAGACTTTTGCGATGATGGATGCGAGCGCGATCGCAGGGATGGTTTCGTCCCCGCGCACAAACGATTCTTGCTGCCATTTCTCAGGTACGCGAAGTCCTGCATCGAGCAAGACCGACGCATCCTCGGGCGCGCCGAGCGACGTGAGCGCAATCGCCGCCGCCTCATGCGCCGCGTTCACGATGCCGATAGCATCAATTGATTCTGCGCTCACAAACGCATGCGTGTGTTTGAGACGTGGATGAGCCGCGATGTAATCAAAAAGAATTTCGCGGCGCTGCGGCGAGAGCTGCTTAGAGTCACGCAATCGAGGTTCACCACGTGCCGTCACGAGTTTAAACGCATCGCGCCAATCAAAGTTTGAAGGGTACAGAACGGCTCCGACAGAAACGGGCCCCGCCAATGCTCCCCGCCCCGCTTCGTCGATGCCGATCTGCCATTGCACCTCTTAATCTTACCCCATCAACTGCAAACATTGCATGAAAATCCACAGGAAGGCTACGGTCGAATAAACGCGGGTAGCGAGATGGCGATGCGGCGTGTGCTTTGACGGGGTCTCTCGCAGCGCGACGGCGCGAGAGTGAGCGCTGGCTCAGCAGAGCCAGACAGCGACCCCGGAGAAGCATGCGCCGTAGCGCCTGCGAGCGGAGAGAAAGCAGTACGCTATAATGCCGAAATGAGTGCGCAGCGATTTTGTCATTTACATACCCACAGCCATTATTCTCTCCTCGAAGCCCTCCCAAAAATCGACGATCTGCTCGCCGCCGCAAAAGAAGACAGGCAAGAAGCGCTTGCGCTGACCGACAACGGCAATCTCTACGGCGCAATTGAGTTTTATAAAGAAGCAAAAAAGGCGGGAATAAAACCGATCATCGGCGTAGATTTTTTTGTTGCGCCGCGCACGCGTTTTGATAAAGAGCACCGTGTCGACGATCGTCACACGCGACTCATTTTGCTCGCCAAAAATGAGAGCGGGTATAAAAATCTCATTGAGCTCGTCTCAAAATCGTATCTCGAAGGTTTTTATTACCGTCCACGACTTGATCGCGAACTTATCGAAACGTATGGTGATGGACTTGTCGCAATCCTGCCTTCGTTTTCTTCCGAACATGCCCGCGCTTTGAAAGACGAGCAGCGCGACAAAGCGCGCGAGTCAATCGAATGGCACAAAAGTATTTTTGGCGACGATTTGTACGCGGAAATCACCCACCATCCAGAAATCGAAGGCCACGAGAAATTACAAAAAGAAATAATGGAGCTCGCCAAAGCGAACGATGTACCACTCGTAGCCGCGCACGATGTCTACTATTTAAAAAAGGACGATGCGACCGCGCGAGAACTCGTCAACAAAATCCGTACCGGTGGCACGCTGAACCGCGAATTCAGCGAATCAACTGATTTTTCTTTCATTACGGAGGACCGCGCGGCACAACTCTTCAAAGACACGCCGGAGGCTCTCGAAAACACCGTCAAAATCGCCGAAAAATGCAATCTTGAACTTGAACTTGGCAAGTGGGTCTTCCCTAATTTTCCAATTCCGAGAGGGAAGACGCACGACGATATTTTGCGCGAACTCGCCTATGCCGGCTTTGTGACGCGCGGGCTCGAAAAAACAGCGGCACTCACCGAGCGTGTTGATTACGAACTCTCTGTTATCGCGAAAAAAGGCTACGCGCCGTATTTTCTTGTCGTCTCCGACCTCCTTCGTTTCGCGCACGAAAATCGCATCCTCACCAACATCCGCGGCTCTGTCGCGGGCTCGCTCGTTACCTTCCTTTCGCACATCACCAACGTGAATCCGATCGAATACAATCTCCCCTTTGAGCGATTTTTGAATCCGGAACGCCCTTCTGCGCCGGATATTGATATGGACTACGCTGACAACCGGCGCGATGAAGTCATCGCCTATGCCCGCGCGAAATACGGCGAAGAAAATGTCGCACAGATCGGCACGTTCGGAACGATGATGGCGCGCGCTGCGGTTCGCGATGTTTCTCGCGCGCTCGGCCACAGCTACGGCACGGGCGACGCCATCGCAAAAATGATTCCGTTTGGAAAACAAGGTTTTCCCGTGACTATCCAAAGTTCGCTCGACGAAGTTCCCGATCTCGCAAAGGCATACAAAAGCGATCCTGCCGCGCGTGAAATCATCGACATGGCGCAGAAAATCGAAGGGAATGCACGACACGTCGGTGTGCACGCCGCGGGGGTTGTGATCGCGCCGTCAA
>JBAQPT010000084.1:0-14356 GCA_049306055.1 Minisyncoccia bacterium
CGATTGTTGTGACCGTCATATTTTCAGACGGTAGCGACTCGGAAGGTGCTCGGACCGATATCGCGGTCCTCCGTTTTCTCAACGATGAGTTGTCGGCCAACTGAACCGATGTTGCTCGGCGGTTGACTCGACGGTGGCTTCGCACGACCCTTGAATTTTTCCAGAATACTCTCGACACCGCCGGCGATAAGGCCGAGAATGATGAGTGCAATCGGAACTCCGAGGAACGTTGCGTAGCGGAACTCAAAGACGTAGTGACCGACTGTGCTGAAACCCATCGAGTTCAGAAGGAGCGAAGCTCCATTCAGAAAGATAGGAAGGCAGAAGTAAGTCACAAGTCCCCAGAAGAACCCGCCACCGAGCATGCGAGTCCGATAGGACTTGCGCCGAGACATTGCCCGTTCCACCGTGTGAGCGATGAAAAGAACGAACGCTCCAGCTGGAGCAATCCATGCGGTCAGCATGAAGTTGTCCATGTTTCCGTTGGCGAGGTAGGTGTAGGGCACCGAGATGACACAGCCTACGATGAAGTAAGCGAGCGCCAGAATGACTTGGGCGATGATAGGCACGTTGTCTCCTTTCGTTTGTGGTTGAAATGTACAATTGAACCACTATAGTTCAATGCGGATATCATACCATATATAGCTATATAAGTAAAGGGTTACGCTGACCCAAAAAGCCTTGTCACTTTGATACCAATAAACCCTTATTTAGAGCCATTTTTGAAAATCGCGCCAATACGAAAAGAAACAGAGAATAATACTAATTCTAATACAAGAATTGTGATACCAAGAAAATAAATTTTCCTTACAATTTCACCGTTAATTGCCCGTTATTACGGTGGTTTAAGAATTGATACCACTCAAAAACAAAGGTTTTGATGGTGTTCGATGTTTTACGGTCTATGTCCACAAACGACGAAAAGACATGCGCTTCTGAATGTCTTTTCGCGTTTGTGGAAGCCGGAGTGATGTCGCGCGAGTACGCGCGACCACGAGGCCGGGTCGGGAAATTTTTCGAGCGTCGGCGAGAAAAATATTCCTGACCTCACAAAAATAAAAAGAGGAGCCGATCTCTCGACTCCCCCTACGCTTACCAGGAACGTCGCGGTGCGCAGTCCTTGCTGAGTGCGGTCAACACCCTAACCGCCTCGTTACAAGCGTTGAGACGCTCAATAATGTGCGAATCAATGCGTAATTTGCATCTCTCAATAAACTCAAGCGACTGACTCTGGGTATTCGTTGCTCGTTTCCAAGACACATGGAACGAGAACGAAAGCCTCTCTTCAATCGGCAATTTACTGAGATGCATGGACACTTTCAGTTGAACCATCGTCGGATCAGATTGCTGTCCTTCTGCTTTTGCGCTGATGGCCTCGATATGATTACCGAGATTCCCCACGGACTCCCGAAGGAGCGCCATAGTGTGATAGATATGGCCACCAACATTCGCGTCAATCCAATCGCGATCGTACTCAATACTGATCTTCGTCTCCTCCGACATTGTCGTACCTTTCATATGGGGACACAGCCCCCTTTCATGCCCGCATCCTTCCATGGATACAGGTAGCGCACTTGTATCATGGCCCGCACCGATTGTCGAAGAGGAGCATGCTATCCTTCCCCGCATGTGGATCCTCTACGCACTCGGCGGCATGGTCGCGATCGGTGTCTCTGACATGTTTCGCAAAATAGGCTCCAACCTCCACGATCCGTTCTTCAGCAATCTTGTTTTCCAGATCGGTTCGGTCTTAATGGCAATCTTCCTGTGGCTTCTTTTCAGTCGCCGGTTTGAAGGCGATTCGCTGAGTCTCACTTCGGCGCTCGTCGGCGGGCTCCTCATCTCGATTTTCACGGCATTCTTTTTCAAAGCGCTCGAACTTGGCCCCGGCGTTTCTGTCGTTGTGCCAGTCGTCCGTATTGGTGGCCTTCTCGTCGTTGTTGTCCTCGGTCTTCTTCTCTTTAAAGAAAAAATCACGTGGCAACTCACGCTCGGCATTCTCCTCTCGCTCGCGGGCGTCTATTTGATTTTTTCATCTCCAAAGTAATTCGGCCAACGAACCCGCAGCTTAAGTGATTATTCAATGCCACCCTCGACCTTGAGATCGACTCTTAGGATCGCAATCACCACCCGAATAGTTTTCCGACTTCGTGCGGCTCTTCGCGCTTACGAATTACTTTTATTTCGCCGTTTGCTACAAGTAGCTTGAGTGGTGACGAGAGAAGACAGTGGTGCGATGCCAGTGAATCCTGATATGCACCAGTATCGAGCATCGCAATGTAAAGCTCATCAAGATCTTCGTGGCGCGGCAACAGAATGTGCGCTCCGCCGTTTGTATACTTATCGTCACTATCGCATGAGGAGCCCGCAAGCCACACTCGATGGAGTTTCGGATGGTGCATGTCATTCACGGGGATGACATGCCATTTCTGACGCAACGCCCACGTATCGGTGAGATCGTTCATAAAGCTGCCGTCAACGATGTACCATTTGTTCTTTCCTTTGTTTTCCACGTCCTTCATCGCGGTCACCTTGTAGATAGTCATCTGCGACGGAGCAACAACATACCGGCCCCATTCGGTAATGAGATTGGGATGCTTGATGCCAAGTCGGTCACTGTGATGCTTGGCGGATTTTACAATACGCTGGATGAGTGATTTTGCGGAATAAAACTTTTTCATCTTGTTGTATGGCACACCGGCACCGCCGCCAATATCAAGCGTATCGAGCTGCGAATTTTTTTCCTTCAATGCCGCATACAACTCAAGCGCCCGCTTGAGAGGCGTGAGAAAATCATCCATGCGTTCAATCTGACTTGAAAGATGATAATGCAGGACGGTCAGATTGCGTATCTTACCGATTTTTAAAATTTCCTCCTCCGTAAAACCAAAGCGATTGAATTTTTTGTCCCAATGGCTGCTTATTTTCACTTTCAAATCCACACGGATTCCGACCTGCCCCTTAAATTTCTCCATCCGCGCAAGCTCGACCGGATCTTCAATAATCGGAATGACACTCAATCCTTTATCACGCAGCTCTTCGATGAGATCCATGTACCGCTCGGTCTTTGGCCCGTTGCAGATTACTCGAATTTTGTTATTGAAACGATCTTGCTCAAGCATTCTCTTTACCAGAAAAAGCTCGTTTGCACTTGCAACATCGAGGTTGGCCCCCTCGGCGACCGCGGGAAGTACAAATTCTCTGTTCTGATTTACCTTCATCGGATAGTGGTAATAAAATTTCCCTTTGTATCCGAGCACCTTAATATAGGCCGTAAATGTCTCAATGAGGTCGCGAACGCGGTTCTCGACGATCGTGGGGAAAAAGAGCTCGAGACCAGTTCCGTGTTTTTTTACCAGGTCATGGATGTTGTATTGATAATTTCCCTCACGTGCGATGAGTTTTCCATCACGACCAATATCCAAATGGGCAGTGTTAAATTCCTCGAGGCCAAGTCGCCAGAATTTTTTGTGACCGTTTTTCTTGGGACGGCGAGTAGTGGTTGTTGCCATGCTGAACAAGTACGCATGTCAGTGTTACCCCTATTCGCTATATGTTGTATAAAATCCGACAAAAGTCGGAAATTAAATTAATATGTGGCTCTATTGCTTATCTTTTGAAGCAATTTTTGTTGTAGTTATATTTACAACAAATTAGTCAAACGACTTGGAGCGGTCCCATAAGGACTTAAAAACCATGCGCTGTGCGTCGGCAAGAATCTTGCTCTCAATCCAGATGGCCATTTCGTCGCCAAACGAGACAATAAGCACGACGTCGTTGAATACTTCAATGTTTACCCGAAGCGGAAATTCTTCGATCCATCGTGTTTCCCTTTTAAACTGTCGGTCGAACTCTGCCGTTCGTCGTCCAGCGTCGGTATTGTGCGCCAGCATCCGATAGAAGGAATTTTGTTTTATGAACTGTGCATCCCACTCTGCCCAGTACGACTCGGGGATATGACTGTAGACTTCTTCGAGCGAACCAGAAAACGATACGCCTTCTGTGTTTTTCATTACATCCAACTGATCATCAAATGCCGTTTTGATCTGCGCGATCCCTTCATAGTAGCGAACATTTACTTTGTTCTTCTGTGGCAAGGACATCGCTTCGAGCGCAGGAATCATACTCACAAGCTCACCGCTTATCGCTTCCGCTTCAGAGATCCGCGACTTACTGATGCGCGCTAGCTTGCTCGGACTTGCTGGTATGTACTTCCGACGATGTTTTCGTGTGACTTCATACAAGCCCATTTCTACTAACCCTCGCGCCTCTTCGTAAAGTTGCTGTCGGTTAATTTTGGTCAACCGCGACAACTCGAGGACCGAAAGCATGCCGTGCTTTACGGAAGTGGTGTACAAAATCGCTTGGAACCGACTCAGTCCCAACTTCATCAATGTCGCGATTGTTGTGGTGTCGGTCTTATTTTTCATAGGAAAGCATGTCGGCAGCCTAGCGAACGTGCACGCACAATATGCAATATCGAGCCGGAACGCAACAGCTTCCAGAACGAGGAGATCCACCAAGGCCCCCTTATATCACGACAGCAAGCGTTATTGCCCCGCCGATAGCAATGAGTGCTCCAACGATTTGATGCGTGCCTAACCTCTCACGACCAATAAAGTATCCGAGAAGCGCTGCTAGCGCAATGTAGCTTTCGCTAATTGCAACGGTGAGCGAAATAGGGATCATACTCGTTGCAAACGCATAGCCAATCCACGCAGCATTGTCGAGCACGCTCTGCGCAATAACGGGTCCGGGATGCGCTTTGATAATCCGCCAGAGCGAACCAAAGTCGTCACGAAGCAGGATGTACACCGCGCACAGTATTGCGAGCATCGAGTGCGTCGCCCAAATCACAAAGAGCGGCGACATACTCTGCGAGTACGTACCGATATAAAAATTCGTCAGCGCCGAAAGAAACGCTCCGGCTAAGGCGAGTAGAACACCTTTCTCGAATATCCTCTTATGAATGTGCAAGTGATCGAGGCGCGCTGACGCTGCAAGCGCGATACCGATAAATATAATGACGATGAGAATGAACTGTTTTAGTGACAGCGCTTCGCCGCCAATAAATACTCCCAAACACACCGTAAGTGGCAACTCGAATGCAACGACCGCTTCTACGACAGAGAGCTTGCCGCGGCGAAAAGCTTCGAAGAGCGCGAGTGCATAGATAAAAATGATTCCACTTAATATCGCAAGCGCCTGATATTCTCGAGACGAATAATTGTGCAACTCGTCGTATACGAAAGGAAACAGTACGATGGCGGCGCCCGCACAAATGCAAAAGAGCGTCTTGTAAACGCCCATGATTCGCGTCGTCTTCTGGATAAAGAAATCGCCAAAGCCCCACCCGAGAAGTGCGATAAACGCGAACAGCAGCCCGAGTTGCGCGTCCATCGCAAAAGTATATCAGTCGTTGGACAATTTCTTGAGAAAAAACCACTTTTAGGCGATACTGGCACTGCGCACCTTTAGCTCAGTGGTAGAGCGTTCCGTTCACATCGGAAAGGTCGTTGGTCCGATCCCAACAAGGTGCACAAATTAAGAAATTTGTTAGGATGTTTCCGACCAGCGCGTAGTATAGTGGCAGTATACATCCTTCGGGAGGATGAGGCTTGGATTCGATTTCCAGCGCGCTGAATACGGAGAGTGATCCGCTTATCCACATTTCGAAGAAGCTCTCACAGCAAAAATCCGCCTGATAGGCGGATTTTTGCATCGGAAACTTTAGAGTTTAGACAGCTGTAGTCGGAACACTCTCCTTACGCATCCCAGTCTCATACATGATGACGTAGAGAAGACCGCCCATGATCGCGAGATTCTTGAGCGCCATCCCGTACTGCGCCTGGTCAGCGAGGTTATTGTGGAAGAAGACGATAGTGAGGCCCGTGTAGACGAAAAGCGTCCACGCAGCGAGTCGTGTCTTAAATCCGAAAATAAGCGCAAGTGCCGCAGCAACTTCGACAATGGTCGAGACCCAGAAAATCACCGAGGCCATCGGCAAGCCGACAGAGTCGATGTACCCCGTCACCATTGCGATACTCATAAATTTCATCGCCCCGCCCAAGAAAAGGAGGCCGATAAGAACACGTCCGACAAGCGGAAACCATTTTTGCATACGCACGCTAGTGTTTAGAATGTAATGCGGAAATCGTACCGCGCACAGAAAGTCGCGCAAGTGGATAACTATTTGATCCCGACAATCTTATACTTCTGCGAACCTTTTGGTGTGTTGAACGCGAACTGCTCGCCTTTTTTCTTTCCCATGAGCGCGCTGCCGAGCGGTGAGAGGTGCGAGATTTTGTGCTCCTGCATGTTTGCTTCGGCGGAACCCACGACTTCGTACGTGTGCTCCCCTTTTTCGCCAACTTTCTGGATCGTAACAAATGAGCCGAGGTTAACTGCATTTCCTTTGTGATGCTCGATGATACGAGCGCGTGCGAGCTGCTCTTCTATTTGGCGAATACGGTCTTCGGTTGCGGCCTGTAAGTTGCGCGCCTCTTCGTATTCTGCGTTCTCAGAAAGGTCGCCCAATGAGCGTGCGTATTCAAGCTGCTCCGCAATCTCGCGGCGGCGTACGGTTTTTAAATGTTCGAGCTCTTTGGTGAGCTCGTCGAATTTCTCTTGCGAGAGATATGTGTTGTCGTCAGTGATAGGCATAGTCGGTGCCGTATTGTATCCCACCTTCATTTTTGCGCAACCTCAGCTTCCGCAGCACTAATTCACGTATTCCGGCTTCGCGCCACGCAACCAATTAAAGAATTTACTCATCGCGGGGGTGAGATGGGGTTGGGGCCCCATCGCAAGGCCGGAGCGCGACGGCGCGAGGCGGGGTCGCGCACATTTTCAGCAGAAAATGATGCGCGACGCGCAACTAACGTACATATTCTGGTTTTACGTCCCTTAACCAATTGAAAAATCGTGACATCGCAGGGGCCGCACCCGAGTTCGTTCCCGCGGGCGCTTTTTCGAGCACAGCCGCGAACGCATATTTCGGCTGCGATGCCGGCCAAAAACCAATTGCCCATGAATTCATGTGCTGATTGCGCGTGCCGGTTTGCGCGGTTCCTGTTTTTCCCGCGAGTTCAATGCCGCCCATATTGAGTGACGCAGCAGTTCCGCCGTCCGTCACGGCGGCACGCATGCCTTCGCGAGCGATTTGCAGATTCTCGTCGGAGACGTCGATGCGAACCCATTCCGCGCGTACATCTTTCTCCAAATGCGGCACCAAAAGATTGCCGCCGTTTGCAATCGCCGTCACAAATCGCACCGCCTGTAGCGGCGTAATTTGAAAACCATATTGCCCGATGACCGTGTTGTACGTGTCGCCCAAACGCCAATCGTCTTCAAACACTTCCTCTTTCCATTCAGGCGTCGGAATGACACCTTCTGCCTCGCCGCCAAGAAGAAAGCCGGTGACTTCGCCAAGCCCAAATCGGTGCGCATAATCGTTGATCAACTGAATGCCAAGACCGCGCTGATCCTCAAACCCACCGCCGATCGCATAGAAATACACGTCAGACGAAACGGCGATTGCGCGACGCATATCCACCCATCCGTGCGCTTTCCAATCTCGAAAAATCGACGGCTGATCCGGGAAGTACGGATTCGGTATCGAGATCGAGCCTGTCGAAAGAATCGATTTCTGCGGATCGATAAGGCCTTCCTCGAGCGCGGCCGCAGCAAAAATCGGCTTCACGATCGAGCCCGGCGTATAAAGGCCGGAAACGGCGCGATTGAGGAGTGGCGTTGCGGCGTCTTGGTTCGCTGCCGAAACAATAGCGCTGTCACCACGCGAAAAAGCGGTTTGGTCGTATTCGGGAAAACTAGTGATTGCGAGTAATTCCCCGCTCTCGACATCCATGATTGCCGCCGCACCACCGACGAAACCATTTGCCGCTGCATGTTCTTGCAACACCCGCGCGAGCTCCGCCTGCACATCGGCGTCTATCGAAAGATGGACAGAGGCCCCGACTTCCGGCGGATCAACAATGTCTTCGCGCACGAACGAACCGCGCGCGTCCGTTTCCGCAAGCTGGCTGCCGTTGCTTCCCGCGAGTGTCGAATTCCGCTCGCGCTCAATGCCCGCGACGCCGATATATTCTTCGCGCCACCACTCGCCCATTGCGTCAGCTTTCGGATATCGCACGAACCCAAGAATGTGCGAAAAGCCAGGGCTTTCCGTGTACACGCGTTCGGCAAAAAATTCCGTCGACGAAGCCACCGAGTTCCAGGCGAGTTCCTTGCCGTTGCGATCATAGATGATGCCGCGCGGCGCAAAAACGACCGCGCGGTCAATGCGGTTATTTCGTGAGATATCGGCAAACGCCTCGCCTTGAAGAATTTGCAAATTGACCGCTTGCCCGAGAAATACCAGTGCGACGAGGGTAAAGACCGTACCGACGGCAAGAATCGCGCGACGCGACACGGGTCTCTCGATGCGCCCTTCAAGCGAAAGCTTGTCGAGTGCCGCGCGATTTGTTGAATCCAGAAAAATATCCTCCGGATCAATTTCGCGACCTTTTAGCGATCGGAATTGGTTTCGATTGCCCCACCAGGATGACATTTTTTAAGAGTACTTGAAATAGAATGAGGTGCAACAAGCCGATGTTTCTGTGTCACGCATAAATCGCTACTGCGATTTTGCGCGACCCCGCCTCGCGCCGTCGCGCTCCGGCCTTGCGACGGGGCCCCAACCCCATCTCACCCCACCAGGATGACATTTTTTAAGAGTACTTGAATTAGAGCGCGGTGCAATGCCGAGCGCTCTTGTCACATTTTCTACAAAATAGCAGGTCCGATGAGCAACTGGCGTCGCAACGGCTCAAAAACCAAAATGAGCACGAGCGAAAGTATGGTCCCCAGCGGCACGGTGTCCCATGAAGAAAATGAAAGGCTGGGGAGCCACAGCATATCGAAGAGAACGCCAGCGATCACTACTTCCCAGGCACGCCAACGAAGCGAGAGCGCGACTGCAAACGCGAGCGCAATCCACCACGGCGCAAAGACGACCGACGCAAACAGCGCGAGGGTGAAGAGAGTACGAAAATGTTCAACGCGGAACAACATATACAAAATGCAGTGTCTGCAAATTTACCGGTGCGCGGACGAAAAGTGTTTGTGTCGCGCTCGACGACGCGCTTTCAATATGTCCAATGATGCCCGCTGGTCGTGCGCCGAATTGTGGAGCGCGAACAACATCGCCGATAGCAAGCTCGGCTTCACGCGGCACTTCAGCACGCGCGTTGCCCCCGCCGCGACCATCCGCCGAAAATGCCACTTCGCCCGCGACAAGATCGACCGTCGAATCCGGTGCAAAAATTGAATGCACGGTTGCGCTCGCTCCGCTCACGCTCACAATTTCGCCAAGAACAAACCCGCCGTCCGTGAGCACGAGTGCGCCATTTTGAAGCCCTGAACCATAAACAACGAACGTTCCGTACGGAATCGCGTTGAACGAAGAAACCACACGTGCCGCGACACCACCTTCTTCGACAATATCGAGAAACATGCGCAGTTCCGTATTTTCCTCTTCCAACAAATGATACGAGGCCATTTTTTCGGAAACAAGCGAAAGCTCGCGACGAAGCGCGTCGTTTTCTTGCTGCAACGTACGTCGCGAACTAAAAAAACCACTCTCGCTGACCGAGGAACCCACGGACGCGGTGACAGAAAGGGCAGCGCCTCCCGCACGGCGCACTTCCCTGCGCACGGTGCCACTTGTTGAAATATCGATTGCGAAAAATAAAACACAGATCGCGACGAAGCCGAGGAACGCGCCGAAAAACGGCGCGCGGCGTTGGATGGCACGTGGCGAACGGTATGAAAATTCAGGCTTCATATCGTGCGTGATCGCATAGCGTGCGGGTTATTCCGTCGGTACCAAATCGTCTTCATTGGTTAAAAGCGTCGCACGATACAGATCCATATCTTCAAGAATGATCGCGGTTCCGCGCACAACGGCCGTCAGCGGATCAGTCGCGACAATGACATTCACACCGAGCGCCGCCGCTAAAAATTCCGGAATCCCGCGAATGAGCGCGCCTCCGCCCGCAAGATAAATCCCGCGCTGCATGACGTCGGCCAAAATTTCTGGCGGCGTTGATTCGACAACATCTTTAATTTGTTCAACCAAATCGTCGACCGAGTGGCCGATCGCATTTCGAATGTCTTCGTCGGTGATCACAATTTCCCGCGGCAATCCCGAGACGAGATCACGACCACGAGCGGTCACGGTTATTGGTTCTTTGCTGCGCAACACCGCCGCCGCCGCAATCTTTACATCTTCTGCGGTCTTGTCGCCGATGAGTACTTTGAATTCGTTGCGAAGGTGCCCGACGATGTCTTGATTGAATTTGTCTCCCGCGATGCGAATGTTGCGCGCCTTCACCAAGCCGCCGAGCGACACAATGCCGACATCGGTGGTGCCACCGCCGATGTCCACGACCATGCTTCCCGTCGGCTCGTGCACCGGCAGCTCTATCCCAATCGCCGCTGCCATCGGCTCCTGCACGATATGCACTTCGCGCGCGCCAGCGCCGTGCGCCGCGTCACGCACCGCACGCACTTCGACGGAGGTAATTCCGGACGGCACACCGACGACGACGCGCGGCCCCAAGAGCTTCGTATGCCCCGCCTGCGCCTTCCCAATCAAGTACGCGAGCATTTCGCTCGTGATTTCGAAGTCCGAGATGACACCGTCAATGACTGGCTGCACGGGCACAATATGCGGCGGTGTACGGCCGAGCATATTTTTTGCTTCCTGCCCCACCGCAACCACCTGGCCCGTTTTTTGATTTATCGCGACAATCGACGGCTCGTTAATAACGATGCCGCGTCCTTTTACATAGACGAGCGTGTTTGCTGTTCCCAAATCAATCCCAATGTCATTCGAGAGCCAGCCGAGTATCGTATCTTTCCAGCGCCGCAAAGTATCCATGGTTTTCATTTTTCATGCAGTCGATCAATTAAGTCGCTTTCTGCGACGAGGTTTCCCTTCCCGTTGCTTCGTGCGGTCATTTCGACACCGCCTGCGGAAACTGTTTTTTCAGAAACGACCAGTCGCGTCGGAATGCCGATCAGTTCGGCGTCGGCAAATTTCTCGCCCGCGCGCGCCTCACGATCGTCGTACAAAACTTCAATGCCATTTTGTTGCAACATTTCGTAGACATGATCCGCCTCCTTTTGCACATCAGCATTTCCTCCCGCGAGCGAAACAAGATGGACCTGGAATGGCGCAACTGATTTTGGCCACAAGATCCCTTTTTCGTCAGAGAATTTCTCGACGAGAACGCCCATCAAGCGCGTCACGCCGATACCATAGGAGCCGATCCATACCGGAACATCTTTCCCGTCGCTGTCTTTGACCATGAGCCCAAGATCAGTCGCTTTCTGCTGGCCGAAATTGAAAATGTTGCCGACTTCGGCAGTGTTTGTTTTTTCCAGCGCGTCACGCTCGATGCCGAGGCTTGCAAGCGTTTCGTCGTTCAAAACTTCTTCGTTGATTGCGATTCCTTTTTCGCGATTGATGTAGGTTACGTCTTCTCCCGTTTCGCAAATCGTCTGGAATTCGTGACTGAATTTCGTAAATGCGCCGCCCGCTGCAAACGTAATGAACGTGTCGTCACCAATACCGAGTCGCTTAAACACATTCATGTACGCCGGTTTTGTCGATTCGTAGTAGGCAAGATGCGAGGCCTCGTCCGCGGAAAAGCTATACATGTCGTTCATCACGAATTCGCGCCCACGCATGATGCCGCTCTTCGCGCGTTTTTCGTTGCGGAGCTTTGTCTGGAATTGATAGACCGAAATCGGCAAGTCCTTGTACGAGTTGATGTAGTTCTTCATCATCTCGCCGATCGGCTCCTCATGAGACCAACCGAAACCAACTTCCCCACCGTCTTTCAGTTTCGATTTGAACCACACATCGACAACGTCGTCGTCCCAGCGATGCGTGCGTTCCCAAAGCTCTTTGCGTTGCAAAGCGGTCATGATGATTTCTTGCCCGCCAATTTTGTTCATTTCTTCACGAACAATTTGTTTTATTTTCTCGACAACGCGGAGGCCTAGCGGCAAGTACGCATATACCCCCGCCATTTCTTTATGAATGAACCCTGCGCGAATGAGCAGCTGTGCATTTTTCGACACCTCGTCTTTTGGCGCTTCTTTTCGTGTTCGGGTGAAGAGCTGAGATTGTCGCATAATTTAAGGACATTGTACGCGTCTTTATAAATTCACCAAACTTGACAGAGTACTCAGGACGATGTTAACTCGCAGTGGTTCGCAATTTCTCCGAGGATCCCGATGAACAACAGGCAGCCGACACCGTCACTCGACGACGAAGTTAAAGCGTTCGCCCTCGCACTCGATGCGGTCGAAGGTTGGGCCGAGAAAGTGAACAACACTTCTCTCAGAGTAGGTATGGTCGCTCAGGAAATTCTCTGCGCGGTTTTCGGCTCAGTGACACAGGCCGAATGGCAGCTGAACATGAAATTCGCGAAAAAGTTCCCGCTCGCGTATGGCAGGGCGCCGACACCGACATGTGACCTAATCCGCTTTTGGCGACGGGAGGTCATGCAAAGAAAGTACTCGTGATCAAACGACGCTGACGGTTTCCGTCAGCGTCGCAGCTTTTTACGCCAACAACCGCGCAATGTCGTTATACGTCACCGAAACCATCAAGAAAATAATCAGAGCGACGCCGAGGAAGTTCAAGACTTGCACCGCGAGCTTGTTGGGTGGGCGTCGAATCACCGTTTCAATTCCAAGGAGGAACAAGCGGCCGCCATCCAGCGCGGGGATTGGGATGAGATTGATGACGGAGAGATTGATGGAGATAAATGCCGCAAGCGCAAACACGTGCGCAATGCCGTGTCGCGACGCGTTGCCAACAAAATCAACTAAACCAACCGGCCCCACAATATTTTTCAAATTTGGTTCGCCCGCGATCGCATCAGTAATAAGCATCGCAAGTCCGTTGACGGTGTCTTTGAGCGCTTGATACGTCGACGAAAAACCTTCTTTCAGAGCTTGCGGCCACGGAAGCGCGTCATCGGTGACGAGTATGAGCCCGAGCCCGATCGCCGGACGATTCGCCGAATCTTCAACAACGGCATGGGCGGGCGTAACACTTACCGTGTCGATTGCCTCTGCGCGTTTGTACGTAATTTCAATCATTTTCCCGCCGCGCTTACCGATGAACTCCACAACTTTTGCCGGACGCAATTCTGCATCGACTTTCGCGACAGGATCGTGTACGCGCAAAATCTCATCTCCCGATCGAAGATCTGCAGCTGCCGCTGGCGAGCCGTCGACGACGCGATTCACAAATACTTGCACATGCTCGGTGAGCGCTTTCCCTTCCGGAATGACGCGTGGAATTCCCATGTGAAGCGCGCTCGAGAACAAAAGCCACGCTGCGAGCGCGTTCATCGTAACGCCTGCTATGAGAATAATCGCTTGCGCGTATTTCGGTGCGCCAGCCAAACTTCCCTTTTCATGCGATTCGCCGTGTTCACCAAAAAGTCGGACGAATCCGCCGAATGGAATCCAATTGAGTGTGTATTCCGTGCCGCCCCACGTACCAAACGTAAATGCGCGCGGCGGATATCCGACGCCGAATTCCTCTACTTTCACTTTGAAAATTTTTGACGCAAAGAAATGTCCCAACTCGTGGACGACGATAAGAAAAACCAGAATGCCGACGACGAGAAGTACGGTTGTCATATGTTATTCAAATTCTGAAAAATCGCGCGTTTGTCTGTGCTGCGGATGCTTAACAAACCATTGTTGCAATGTGCCCTGGGCTTTATGAATTCGCTGCTGAACGCTTGGACGCGCCAATCCAATCAATTCACCTATTTCCTCTGCGGTTTTCTCCTCTACTCCAATACCCCAATACAGTCGAAGTATTCGTTCGTCGATTGGTTCCAAAGCCTTCTGCATCGCGCTCTCCAGGATTTTAACACGATCTGTGCGCATTAATTCGTTTAAATGATCGGGCGTGAAAAACGGTTCCCCCAAATGATTGACATCGTGAGGGGTCACGCCCTTTTCAAGTTTTTCCGTCGGTGTCACTCCCCACTCCCATTTTTTTCGCGCCATGACGCCTTACGAATTCATCTCTGTCTCTTTTTTCTCAAAAATCTTTTCAAGCTCTTCGTTCATCGTATCCACCTTTTTTTGCATCTCTTCCTTGAGGCGGAATTTATCGTCTTCTGAAATGGCACCTTCTTTCTCTTGGTCTTGAATGTCTTTCCAACTTTCTTCGCGTGCGCCGCGGACGGTGGTACGTGCGTCTTCGAGCTTCCCCTTCGCGAGCTTTACCAATTGCTCGCGGCGGTCCCCCGTGAGT
>JBAQPT010000085.1:0-17586 GCA_049306055.1 Minisyncoccia bacterium
CTGTTTCTGAGTCGAAATACGATGCTGCGCGCACGATGAACGATGGAAATCCGAGAACGCGATCAGGTTTAAAATCAGCAAGGAGCGGCGTAATCTCCGGTGTAAGGTCCGCACTATCAATCGCGAGAATCTGCTTTTGAGAATGCGGATCTTTAAATTGCGCAAGCGAACTCGCGAGCCGGACTGCGACATTTCCATAGCACATCAGCGTGCGCTCGGAGCCCCAGTACCATGAAGACAAAATCCCAGGAGGTTCGTGCTGATCAAGAATAGTGAAATTCGGGATGTTTCCGGTCGTGCCGGAAGTTGTGCGCAAGACGAGATCTCGCGGGTCATCGGGAGCCCCCTCGAAAAAACGCTCGAAAAGTACGTCGCTTACTTTTGAGAATTGATTGCGATCAAGCATGTGCGCTCGCTAGGCTTGTCACAGGAATCCCCCGCACGAAATGAAAAGCATGGAATTCGGATTCTCCTTTGTGGATTCTGTTTTCTGTGCGACGCACTGTGTTTCGATATGTGCGACTGACGGGAAGATTTTCACGAGCGAGTGTTGCAATGCGACACATCCGCCGATCGCGAGCACCACGATACTTCCAAGATGAATGAGGCGTTGTCTCATACCGCCATTGTATCGCGCACAAAGCGCTGTACAAGCGAAGAACGGGGGAAGCATACGGAGCCCAATATCTTAAAAGTACGAGTTATAATTGCACTATGCAGCCCTTCATATTGGCTACGGCGCTCTTTCTGCTTGGTAGTTTGACGGGGCTTGGAATTTTCTCCCTTGCGTACGATAAAAACTACTACGTCCCGCCGGTCTCGGGGCTGTATAGATTCAACGGCACGATAGCCACCCACGACGCGACTGCGCGGAATTTCGTTGTCGCTACGCCGGACAATTTTTCTGAATCAGGTACAAAGCAGGCGCGCTTTTCGTATGATGAGGGCACCGAATGGTGGTCGATGGAATACGGCCTTCAGGATGAGACACTTGTGCGGCGGCGTGTTGCCGCAGAGCAGGCGCGCCCGCTTCCCGCAGGCACAATGATCTCAGTGTATCGTGACGAATCCTCGGACGATTTCCACGCTTCATTAGTTATGTTTATGCGCAAATCCGCTCTATGATGCCTTCACCGGGACAAATGCGCGTTATTACGCGTGCACTCATATTCTTCTGCGTCGGCTCGTTAACTGCAACGCTGATCGCCGCAAGCTTTGCATACTATATGCGGCAGGAGCAGCGAAAAATATTTTTACACGATCCAACGCGAGTGCTGGGGATCAATAATTTTGCCGGATTTCTTACCATTCAATTGATCGACTTTGCAAAGGGCTCTATGGTTGCCGTTGTGCGGTCGTCGACGGTCAATCAGGACATACCCACCCGCATTACTTTCAAGACAGGTCTGCGCGTTGAGCGACAAGATGCGCGTATTGAAAATGGCGTTTTCATTGGGGCAGAGCCAAAACGAAACGCTAATCTCGAGAGTCTCACTCCGGGAATGCGAGGGTTTGGAGTCATGCACATCACCGAAGATGGATCCGCGGAGCTCGACTACCTTTTGATCGGCGATCCCATTCCTCATCCGTAACGGTGAGAGCTTTTTGCGATCAATGTCACTATTGAGGCTTACGTTAAGCTTGGTACAATCAGCTCGTGACTCGTGCTGCATATTTTGTGCTTCTCCATGTCCTTGGGCTTGTTGTTGCGATCGGGCTCGTGTTGTATCCGTCGCAATTCGCAGAAGCCGCGCCTGGACAACAGCAATTCACAACAGCAGGGAATCATACTTTCGACGTTCCTGCATTTGAGCGCCGACTGATCGTGGAAGTTTGGGGTGCAGGTGGCGGTGGTGGTGGCGGTGGGGCCGCTTTTTCAACCAGCGGCGGAACAGGCGGGCAATCCTGTTTTAACGGCGCTAGTGCGGGCGTCTGCACGGGAGGTGTTATTGGAAACGGCGGTCTCGGTGGAGTTAGAGGGGGAGGTACTGGTTCAGGGAGCAGCGGGGGAACAGCAAGTGGTGGTGATGTGAACACCACGGGCGAAAGTGGTGTTTCCCGCTCCGGCGATAATGGTGGTCGTGGCGGTAATTCTGCGCAACGTGGTGGAACCGGAAACACTGCGGGGGGTACAGGGGGCGTAGGTGCGGGAGGAGGCCCCGGTGGAGGTGGTAGCGGTGGGGCATGCGGCTCAGGCTTCAGTGGCGATGGCGGTGCAGGCGGTGGCGGTGGCGGTGGCTACTCGCGTATGACCTATGCTCCAGGGTCCATTACCGGTACCATTCACCTAGTTGTGGGGTCTCAGGGTTCTGCGGGAGCGACTGACGTTTGTGCCTCAGGCGGCGCAGGAGCGCTGGGCCAAGTGCGCGTCAGCTGGGATTCCGTGCTCGTGAACAGCGCCTCATCGGTGACGGGGAGCTTGCATACGATCGGCAGTATTTCGAAAGGTAGCGGGTCGTTCGTCATCGACCACCCGCTCGACCCTCAGAAAAAACTGCTCTATCACTCGTTCGTCGAGTCATCCGAATTGAAAAATTTGTACGACGGTACGGCCATTCTCGATGAAGATGGCGAGGTAACGATTATACTTCCTGATTATTTTATGGCGCTCAACCGGGATTTCAGATACTTGGCAACCGGAATGAGTGAGCCGATGCCGGATCTGCATTTGCAGCGCGGAGTGCGGCGTGAATGGTTCTTCGGCGCACCGTCATTTCGCATATCGGGTGGGAAACCTGGCGGTACGATTAGCTGGCAAGTGACAGGAGTGCGCCAGGACGCGTATGCGCTCTCAAGGCCGATGCAGGTGGAAGTGGAAAAAGGACCGGACGCCATCTTTGGAAAAAATACGTGCATTTTTGAACCGCTATGCAGATGACGTCTATCATTCGAATACTTTTCGGCGTGGCCATTATCGTGCCTGTCGCGGCGTATGCAGTTACCTTCGTTGGCAATGTCGGCGTCCTCGGCGATCTCGTTGTTTCTGGGGCGCTCTCCAAGGGGTCGGGTACGTTCGTCATCGACCACCCGCTCGATCCCAAAAACAAGCTCCTCTACCACTCGTTCGTCGAATCGCCCGATGTGAAAAATATTTACGATGGCATTGCGGTACTCGATTCGAGAGGAGAGGCAGTCATCGTATTGCCGAATTACTTTGAGGCGTTGAATAGAGACTTCCGATACCAACTATTTCCCCATGATCAGCCGATGCCGAATTTGTACATACAGAAAGAGATCGATGAGAATCGCTTTGTTGTGGCCGGCGGGAGCCCCGGTGGGGAAATTTCGTGGCAGGTGAGCGGGAACCGACATGACCCGTACATTCTCGCAAATCCGATCATTACCGAAGTCATGAAAGGGCCTAATCAGCCGGCCGGAGTCGGCGAATGTCTCCACGAACCCCTATGCGAATAATGAGCACATTTCCGGTCCGGCTCGTGTTCCTCGGCCTTATTGCTCTCATGCTTCCGGCGGCGGCGGAGGCATCATTCTGTTACGCTCAGGGAACATATTACGCTCAGGGTAGCTACTATTCTCAGGGCGCGTATCGCATCACCATTTCGACATCGACGACATTCACCGGTAGCGTAATTGAGAACAGTACCTTGAGCGTGACGAGTGCCGTCGGCAAGGGCAGCGGCTTTTTCGTCATCGACCACCCGCTCGACCCACAGAACAAACTGCTCTACCACTCGTTCGTCGAATCGCCCGATGCAAAGAATATCTACGATGGCATCGCGACACTCGACAAAAACGGCGAAGCGATGATTACACTACCAGCATATTTCGAGGCGCTTAATCGCGATTTTCGCTACCAGCTACGCGCGCTCGATGAGGCGCAGCCAAATCTCCATATCAAAAGCGAGATCGAAGACAATCGTTTTGCGATCGGCGGAGGGAAGCCCGGAAAACGCGTATCGTGGCAGGTAACCGGCATCCGCCACGATCCGTACATCCTCGCGAATCCGATCATTCCGGAAGTTTCGAAAGGACCCGATGCGGAAATTCTGCGTGGTGAATTTTATTTTCCAGAGCATCCTGCAGCACGCGGCTTCCCAACAAAGCGCCTCACGACGTACCTTCGAGCCTTGCTTGCGCGCTGAGCGCAGCGTAACCTGAGGGTATGCGTCTCGCGGGTGGTGCGATGGTTTTGATTGTTGTCATTGCCGCAACCGCGTTTGGTTTGGGCGGTCGGGAGCAGGAGCCGTACGCAGAAGCCGCGCGCATTGCGGACAGCGTACGGGATTTTAACGATCTACAAAAGCGTTTTCAGGACCTCTCGCGCGAGAAAGGCGCTGAGTATGCGTTCGAGATTTTACGCCGCGCGGAGCATCCGCCGAATACGGATCTGCATCTCTTAGGACACAGTATCGGCGAGATCATGTACGAGCAGAAGGGCGTCGCTGGCATCGCTGATTGCACACAGGATTTCCGTAACGCCTGTTCGCATTCGATCGTGATCGGGGCGCTCAACGATTTCGGAGAGACGGCACTTGAAATGATACGTGATTCATGTCGCAAGGCACCAGGCGGCAGCGGCGCATACACGATGTGTTATCACGGTCTCGGTCACGGAGTTTTTGCCTATTTCAGCTACGATCTTGTCGCGACCGTCGATTTTTGTCGGAAAACCGGCACGTCCGAATATCGCAATCGTGAATATATAGAATGCGTTGGCGGAGCAATTATGGAACTGATGAGCGGCGGAGGCCATGATCGTGACGCGTGGTTGCGCGCACGAGAGCGGTATCTTGATCCTGATCGTCCGCTCGCTCCGTGTATGGATGCTGTAATCCCAAAGGGCGCTAAAATAATATGCCTCACCTACCTAACACCGCACCTCTGGGAACTTGCAGGCGTACAAATTGGAAATCCTGACCCCGCGATATTTCCTGAGGCTTTTGCGCATTGTGATGTGATTCCATATTCTCGACAGGAGCTCCGTGATGCGTGTTTTGGGGGGTTCGGCAAGGAGTTTGTCGTGATCGCGGGAGGTCGCGATGTGCGCGACGTCGCAGCCTTTTCGGACGATACATTTCTGAAAGCGATTGAGTGGTGCGGATATGCAGCGGCCGACGACGGCAAACGCGCTTGTGTGAGTGATGCAGTAAGTTCAGTATTCTGGGGCGGGGAAAATGATCCTGAGGCGGCATTTCGTTTCTGCGGCATTATCGCTGACACTGCAACGCAAAACGCGTGTTATGCGCGACTTGCGAGCGCAATCAGCACTTTCACGCAGGGAGAAGAGCGGGCTCGTCTCTGTGCACGCATTCCTGAAATTCATCAAAAGGTGTGCGCTGAAAAATAGTCGATATACTGAACCCTATGAAGTGGACTCTCATTGCCGGAGGTATTGCAGCGACGGCACTTCTAGTATGGTTCGTGATCCCTGAACAATCGGCGGCAGCATACGTACGCGGTGAAATTCAAACATGTCTTGCGACAGGAGAAGCGAGCTGGCGTGGAACCTGTTTCAAGAATATCGCTGAAGAATTTATGCGCGAATTATCGCTGGAAGGTACGCTTGCTGCACTTGCAGAAATTGATGATGAAGAGGGTATAAAACAACAGTGTCACGCGCTCGTTCATTACCTCGGACAATCGGCCTACCGTGAAAGTGGCAGTCTTTCGCAAACATTTGCGCGGTGCTCAACAAAAATCGCGTGCGGTGAAGGGTGTTATCACGGAGCGGTCGAGGCATATATTATGGAGACGGGGAATCAGCTTGAGGATGCCACGATCGCGGATATTTGTTCTCGGGACTACACGGGGAACGAAACAAACTATGCCGCGTGTGTCCACGGGCTTGGACATGCATTCATGCTCCTCGAAGGCGATGACATATTTCGCTCGCTTCCCAAGTGCGATTTTCTTGCGGTAGATGATCGTGACGAGTGTTATGCGGGAGTTTTCATGGAGCATGTGTTCGGTGCTGAGAGCGTCGATCATCCCTCACAATATATTGATAAAAAAGATCCAATGTATCCCTGCACGATTGTTGAGGAGCGATACAAGAATATGTGCTACAGCGCGCAAGTGAATCTCATGATGCCGTCAGGGCCTGATCGATATCGTGTTGGCGCGCAATTCTGTGCGGATGTTCCTCAGAAATACGCTCCAGCATGTTACGGAACGCTCGGCGGGGACGCGATACTTTCGACTGATGATCCGCGAGAAATCGTCGCGATTTGCTCAATCGCGCCTTCCGGGTTGGCGCGAGAAATGTGTCTTAGAGAAGCAGTGAAATTTCTTGGACACGGTTCAGCGGGAGATCCGGAAAAAATGAGTACGGTGTGTTTTGTGGCGAACATTGAAGATCAGTCGCGCTGCTTCACTATGGTCGGGGAGATGCTTGAAGAGTGGCATCCAACGCGACGCGGGGAGCAGTGTGCTGTCGTGAATGCGCGAGGTACCCGTGAATACGGGTGGTGCTCCGGAGAAACGACCTAATATGGTATTCACTCGTTTAGGCGTGATGATCGTCGGGGCATTCGCTATTGTTGTTCTCGTGGGCGGATTTGCGCATTCTCGAAATGCTCCTTTTTCGCGGACGTCACCGGCATTGCCGGTTGAAGAAAAATGGCGAGATGAGATTGAAAAGCGGGGTGCAGTCGGCGCCTATGAAGAGCTCGCGAAAATCGTGGAAGATAAATCAGTGAACGAGAAACATAAGGAGGCGCATGCGTTCGGCGCGGCACTTTTCGCATCTGAAGGCGCTGGCGGACTCTCCGTATGTGATTCGCGCTTTTCGTTCGGGTGTTTCCACGAGTTTCTTGGGACTGCGATTCCAGCTCTTGGCATAGGAAGTATCCATGAGCTGAACGATGCGTGTTATGCCGATCTCACCGAATCTCCGCTCTCATGCCAACACGGTATCGGACATGGAGTGCTTGCAGCATATGGATACGATGACGTCGCTCTACGAGATTCACTCGAAGCATGTCGAAGCTTGAAACAGAAAGATCCGATAGGTGGCTGTTACGGCGGCGTTTTCATGGAATATAACGTTCGGACCATGCTTGGCGACGAGGGTCACCTGCGGGCATTTACCGGCAATCGTTTCGACCCGTGCGATGCGCTCGATGATGCGTTTGTTCCGGCTTGCATATACTGGCTTCCACAATGGTGGATAGAAATCGAGCCTGCTGATATTCCACATCGACGTGATAGATTCACGAAATTTGGTGAATATTGCCGCGAATTTGCGAGTGAGCCTGAGACGAGGCGTGCGTGCTTTGAAGGTCTCGGAAATATTGTGGCGGATTATTCGAATTTTGACCCCGTGGCCGCGCATTCGTACTGCAAAGCGGCAGGGACGCAACCGGCGGAGCGACTGCTCTGTATCGGCATTGGCGCGAATCATTTCGGGCTTAGTGTAAGCGCTGAAGCGGCAGCGCAAATGTGCGAAAATCTGACGGGCGAGGAGCTCTCCTACTGCAGTGCGTACGCGCGAAATGAAGCGAATGTCGCGTTCACACGACCGTTGCCGCTATGATCCGTGCTGTCATAGGTCTGGCGGTTATCAGTGCGATTGCTCTGTGGTGGTTCGTGCCGCTTTCGGGAGAGAAATCGCTCGCCGCTTCAATCGTCGAAGTGTGCGCCGAAGAGGAAAGCCGCTCAACGTGTTACGAGAAAAAAGTCCCAGAATTGTTCCCGAAGCTTCCACTCTCGGAAGTGTTTGGTGTGATCCGGGACATTCGAGCACTCGATCAGTCGTACCAATTTTGTCATGTTGTTGCGCACAAGCTCGGCGAAAGCGCGGTTGCGCAAGATCCCTCGAAGTGGATCGATCTCATTCCGCTCAATCCCCCCGATGGTCTCTGTTCGAATGGTTTTATTCACGGGATTATCGTCGGCCGGTTTCGCAATGATGTTCTGGATGATGCGACACTCACTGCCGCGATTCCTGATTTCGCACGTGCATGCGAACGGCGTGCTGATTGGCGCCCGAGCGGACTCGATCAAGCCATCTGCTATCACGGCATGGGACATCTTTTTATGTTCATCACCAATGCCAACATCAAAAAATCGCTGGAAACATGCGCACACACTACCGGCAATTCAGAGGACGGATTTATGCGCGTGTGTCGGGAAGGTGTTTTCATGCAAATTTATCAGCCGCTCGAGCCAGACGACTTCGCTCTTATCGAGCTGTTGCCCGAAAAACCCTCGCGAGAAAATTTTCGTCGGCTCTGTGCGGCGTACGCGGAGGATGAGGATGAAGGGGCGTGTCTGCGGGAAGCGTGGCCGTTCTTTCGGGCCGAGATTATGAAAGGTGATGTCGCAGCATTCTGTGCACACCAGCCGAACAGCTCGGAAACCGACAAATGTTACGAATCAGCAACGACAATCGTCGGCCGCCAGCTACTTGGTATGCCGGACCAAGCTGTCGCGGCATGCTCCGCAATTACGTCAAGATATCAGGAACTGTGCTTCACGACGGTCGCACAGGCACTTCTCGAAGAAGATCGGACCCAAGGCGAGAAGGCTGTTGCATTCTGCGTGCGCGCGCCCACCCACATTAAAACGCAATGCATTGCAACACTTGCAGAACGTGCACGATGGATTTTTCCGGAGAATTCTTCCGATCGCACCCGACTCTGCGAGGCGATGCCGGCCGAATATCGTTCGTCATGTGCAGAATATTAGTCAACTCGTTCTTCGAATTTCAAAAATTCATATACGTCTCGCTGAAGTTCTGCATCGGGAATTTCAAAGCGGAGGTTCGAATACCGCCTAACACTGGTCATAAATTTTTCCATGTCAGCTGCGTGTTCTGATATATGTAAAGAAGTTGTTGTCCCGAACATTTCGTTCCGACTGAGAAAAAGGGAAGGAAAAGCACTGTGGGTAATGAAAAGATGTTTTGGAGAAAGATCAAACGGAACGCCGGTTTCTTTCTTGCGAATGTGCGCAGACAGAACGTCCGCGATTGATCGCACTGTTATTTCAAGCCCGGCACTGCCGTTACGCATCATGCGTGCAAGCTCGAGAACCTCGGTCCGCTCCTCGTGGGGGCGTGTTCGAGTCGTCTCGATGGCGGCGTGTATATACGAGCGCGCATCTTCTTCAAAGAGCGCCTCGGCGTCAGTGAGTTTTTTGCCTTCCTCTTCTGCAATATCAGGATGTGCCCGTGCGAAATCGGCGATTCGTACGACGGCAAGTGCGTCTCCGACCACATGCGCGGATTCGGGGCAGACATAAAAATTATAGGGCGCAATATATGAATACTCGATGCCAAAGGTGTCATAGAGGTATTCAAGGACTGGACCGCGCGAGCCCTCGGTCCGGAAGAAAAAAATGTCTTCCATGTATCGTACGCGCGGTAGTTTCGGATCAGAAGTTCCTGTCTCGACACGCACGAAAACCGGCGGTGTGTCGACGGCAACACAGGTATTAGATCGCAGTGCGACATATGCGTGCGGAGCCGTGGCGTCAATTCCTTGTAAGCCGGCTCGAAAGTGCTCAATGATGGATACCATGGGTGGCAGAGGAGTCGTGGGCGCCGGCTCGACGTCAAAACGTGGTAGTTCGAGGGTGCTTTTGCAGTACGCTATTCTTCCAAGAAGACAGCGTTTTTGCGCGTCGAGTTCTAATTGCGCGCGCCTTCCACCTTCCTGGAGTTCGGAGAGAAGCGTGAGCATCCGCTCAGGCGTCGTAACGCCGTTTAACCCAACAATACGCACACTTTTCTTCCCTATGAATTGCTCAAAATAGTTTACGAAACGACTAAGATCGACGGCGTACTGGTCGATCGTTTTCGACATCTGTCTCAGATATGCATCGGAGTCGACATCAGATCCTGATGCGATGAATGCGTGTCGGTAGTGCTCAAGTGTTGCGAGCTCTTTTAAGAACTGAAGCGGGTACAGTGCTCGCACTGCGTCTCGGTCCTCCTCACTTGTCTGCAGTTCGGCAAGTTTTTCTACTATTTCCTCCAGCCGAACAACTTCTGCCGAAAGAGCTGTCGAATCTGTTCCGGCAATAGACAAGATTGGTGTGCGCTGTGCAAGTGTGAGCGCGTAGGCGACCTTGAGGGTCGCGAGATACGTCCGCGTCGAAGCAATGTCGGTTCCCGCATCAAGTTCATCAGCATTGATCGTATACCGCATCCCTCGAATCGTTACCGTCTCCGAGATCTCTGCGTTTCGGAGCACGCTTTCAAAAAAAGCCGTTTGTGTTTGCGTTTGCCAGTTATCCAAGACGAGCGCGGCGCTGCCGAAAGCGCATAGCGATACGAATACGGTGATGCGGACTAACGTCATGGCGAAGTAAAACCGTGCACAGTATCAAGGGCCTTGAGGCCTTCGAGTATTTTGATGTGTTCGGCAGTTGTTTTTTTCAAAGATCCATAGAAAATAAACGGCTGATCAAGGGATTCTGTGCTTATGTCTTCAAAGAACGCAGTAGGAGTTCCGACAACGGAAGGGTTATGCGCAAGAAAAAGGGCGAGGAACGCGCTCCGAGCATAGAAAAGCGTGCTCGCCTCAAGTCCGCCGGGGGCTCCGTGTTCTGCGGCGGTCATGATGAATTGTTCCAGATTCGCAACATAGCGTACGATCTCATCGAAGTCAGTGCTCTTGTTTGTGCGTTCCAGCATATAAGACTCTCGTTTCTCATCACCGTCGTTCGATCCAGATTCAATGCTCGAAAGTGCTTCGTTCTCGACTAGCGATGTCTCGGCGGATTCCGCAAAAGCTCTAACCAGTAGGAGTCGCGAAAATTCTTCCGCGAACAACGGACATGAATATGTTGTGAGTGGTGAACTTGCTACAAGATTAATATTTTCTCGCGCGAAATAATCGTAAAAAGGAACAGATGCTTGGTTCCGGCTGTCTACAAGGCGGAGATCGCCGAGATAGGTTGGGAGAAGTGAATTCTTTTCTCTATAGAGCGCGAAAAACCCCCCGCCGGGCAACTCGGTTGTACACACCCCCTTTGCCATTGTTACGAGGGGAGGATCGTCGTTTCTCGACGCGTCGTAGAGCGATTTAACGTCGGCGGCGCGCGCGTATTCATCTGAGGATATTTCGGCAGGTGAGGGTGGAGAAGAAGATTGGATATTCAGTGTCTGGCACTGCGATGGAGAGCCGCGGAGGCACGCACTTCGCGCGCGGAAAAGAAGCTCCGTCTCGTTGATACCGTCTTCAAGAGAGTTGATCGCGCTCACAAGCGCCTGTCTTGTTATGCGCTGACTTCCTGCTACATAGGCCGGGGCATCCTCAGGAACGACTTCGAGAAATGCGCTGCGAAATGCTCGGAGGTCTCTCTTGTATGCATATATCGCTGCACGAGTAGCGTCTTCATAAGCACGTAAATCTGCATCGCTGCCAGTTGTAACAAACGCTAGTCGTCGTGCCTCAAGTTCGCTTGCTGCCCGGAGAAAGCGTGTTGGATAGAGGGCACCTCGAAGCAATTTCGCAAAGCGACCTTCGTGTAAATCGGTGAGTTTGTTCTGCGTCTCTTCGAGAAAAGTAGTCGCATCAAGAAGTGACTGAGGATCGGTGCCTGCGAGCGCAACGAGCGGCTTGCGTTTTGCGAGCGTTTTAGCGTACGCGACCCTGAGCGCTTCGAGCGATCGGACTCCTTCGATCATTGTTTCGTTTTGGAACACGGATCCAGCAACAATGCGATACTGCGTATCTCCGACAATCACCACCTCATTAATGTGTTCTTGCGAGAGGGCCTGAGAAAAAAAGAGTACTACATTCATCGATCGTGCATATGACAGCGTGCAGAGTGTACACACCATCAGTATGCCAGCGAGCGCGTACCATGTACGCGAAATGCGCGCGACAGCAAGCACGTTAGAAAATACCGCCACAGCTGAGGAAGAAAATCTCATCCTCATCGCCGATCGTTGAGGAGGTGCATGCATTTGCAAGAGTTCCCGGCGTGCTTTGCGTGTGCATGAAAAAAAGCGATTGTATGGGCGTATGGGTCGTTACTGATACGCCAAAAATCCCCAGGATAAATCCAATGAACAGGAGGGCGCTAATTTGTGCAAATTTAAAGCTTTCCACACAGCGATTGTATCACGTCGTGGTGAATGGCGTTCAAGAGAAATGACAGAGTGGTATACTGAAAATATGGCAAAACCTTCAGCGATTGCATATCTTGTAGCGCTCACCGCAGGAACGCTGTTTCTCTTTTTTGCGTTCAGTGGGACCACTTCAACGGCTCAGTCGAATTCAGAGCTTGTTCGCGTACGCTGGCTTCTCGCACACGAGCCGGCTGACGTCTATGTCCGTTCAATTACGATCCTTGCGAACGAGCTGCGGCGCGAAAGCGACGGCAGTATGGTTCTTGAAACGGTAACCCCGTCGGACATAGGCATTGCGAATCCGACGCATACTGAAATTCTTGCGGCGCTTGAACGAGGTGATGTAGAGCTCAGCTCGACATACGGCGTAGCAAATGGTTTTGATGATGAGCGTTTTTGGGTGTGGCAATTTCCGTTTCTTTTTAATTCATACGCAGAGGTTGAAGCGGCATTTACGAGTTCTGAAGGGGAAGCGTTACTGGTTGGCTTAGATCAGCAAACGTCTATTCGTCCTCTCGCGTATACGCTCAGCGGCGGATTCCGTATCCTTGCGTCATCGCGAAAAATTAATTCTGTCGATGATTTGCATGGTTTGCGTATTGCGACAGTCGGTGGACCGGTTGCTGAAGCAGTGTGGCAGTCCGTCGGCGCAGTGCCGATCTCTCTCGGTGCAGAAGACTCGATCGATACTATCGGCGTCGACGCCGTCGAGACCACGTATGCCCGACTTGCGTCGGTTGTCGCGGCTCGCCCAGAATACGCTCGTCACCTTGCCGAAACCAATCACAGTCTCTTTCTTACTACCATCGTTGCGAGTGACGCGTTTTACAATTCTCTTACTCCAGATCAGCAACAAGCTCTTTCGCGCGCGGTTCGAACCGCCGCTGCTGCCGAGAGAGCAGATGCAATTGATTTAAACGAAAAAACGAAAGCAGATCTTATTGCCGGGGGGACTATTGTTACTGAATTTTCCGTAGCCGATCGCGTCGCCTTTGTGAGAGCAACGGAAAGCGTTTACGATCTCTTTAAGGCAATTGCGCCTGATAACGTACGTAGTGGTCTCCAGGGTCGTTAGTGTGCGACAAGTCGCTTCGTCTTTTTCACGGTTTGTCCGGGTGCGAGAATAACGCAGGTGAGTGGTAAATAAAGACCGTCCGCGACGCCTTGTGCATACGATCGTGTCGGATTCACACGGAGCGCAGCGGCTACTTCGCTGGCAAGTTTTTCCATATCAATTACGCCAACCGGATCGACATGCAACTCTACCTGCGGCTTCGGGCCGGCAGGTGTTTCTCGTTCAAAGCGATGCAGTTCAAAACGCTCAGAGATACGTCCCTGAAAAAGACGAACAACGCGCAGTATCTCGTCAACACGAAGCACGCCGCCAGGGATTTTCAGAAAATCCAATGTTGCGCGCCCGACAATGGTGAAAGACCAGGTCTGATGTTGTGGACACCGTTCATCGACAACGCGAATTACGTCGCCTGTTCGGTAACGAATAAGTGGAAAGGCTGACGGCTCTCCAGGGTACGCAGTGATCACGAGTTCGCCCTCGGCGTCAGCACAAACGGGAAGTACGGCGCCGGTTTCGGGGTCGATAATTTCATGGAAGCGGTTTTTTTTCGCGTGATACAACGAAAGCGGTTCTTCGCCGGTAATCGGACGACAGGGCACGCCGATCGGGGAATCTTCGACTTCGCTTGAACCGTAAAAGGGGATAATAGTTGCGTGAGGAAACGTTGCGCGTAAATATGCGAATAGCGCCGGCGTACAGGCTTCACCGCATATTTCAATAAGGCGGATTTGCGTATGAATCTTTTCGGTCATCATGTGCTCGCCGATCAGTCTCATGTGGAAAGCGAAGGTCGAAATGCAATCGACGTTCGCGATTCGAGCGAGGCGCACTGATGCGGCGGGCTGCTGTGGATCGAAGACGATGACGCGCGGGGTATTGCCGAGCGTCATTTGAAAGTGCTCATGCCAATACGGCGCGGCAGGGACACCGTATGCCAAAATACCTTTTTTGAAATCGTGATACTTTGTTCGGTATTCCATATCACGCAAATATGTGCGAGGGGAAAAAAGTGGTGGTTTCCCGCTTGTCCCAGAGGAGGCGCGGATATGATCGACCGAAGCGCGATTCGCAAAGACTCGGTTGGAATAGGGTGTTGCTATCATATCGTCCTTGGTAACGAACGGGAGCGCCCGCCATTCATCTTCTGACGCGATCGTGAGGGGTTGTGCTTCCGATATCGCATAGAGCGTACGGTAGAACGATGGGCTCGTCGGGCCCGTACAACGCTCAACGAATTGGATACGTTCGTTCAGAGTCATGCCTTTTGTATATACGCGGCTGATCCGCACGTACACGAAGTCGATTGAAGATTGAAGGGAAGTTCCAGATTATTAAACACATCCCCACTCAGTGTTGTGGGCGATTCAAAATTCCAAGTAAATTCGTGCGACGGATGAAATATATTAGTGCCGATACCTGCATGACATTGGTGAAGAATCGGAATACCGGGAAAGAGGTGCACCTCTTGAGCGACTCGAACGTTCGCAAGCGCATCGGGAATTGTCCACTCCGATTCAGGTCGATGAATGATGATCCACTGAGGAAGTGAGATGTTTTTTGAATGCAAATATGTTGCAAATGGAGCGGCGTCGATAGCTTCGATAATGACAACATTTGCGCGAGCAGAGGTGAGCGCTGCACCACCGACAGGAAAATTGTCTGGTTCGTTCGGATATATTGAACAGCCGATTTCGCGACACATAGTATGGAGCGGCGAGTAGAGTTGCCAAAAAAGTGGCGTTTGCAAGATCACTGTCTCGGCCGCAAAGGTTTGTAAGAACAGAGCGCATGATTCCCATCGCCAACTACGCGGTCGAGGAATCGCGCGCAGCGTCGGATCATTGGGATCAAACGAGCTTGGCATACAGCGGATTAGTGAATCCGATGGATACTGCTGTGGGAGCGAATCTATAAATTCTCGCACGTTCATCCGCTCATTATTGCATAGACGAAATCCAGGCAAGAATCGTCTGGAGAGTCGTCGTGGCAAATTGCATCGTACTTGTCGCGAACATCGAAATAATCTCTTGTGCGCTTGTTGCGGCTGCGGCGGCGCCGGTCTGAACCGTCGCTTTCTGCGATTCTTTAAACGCCTTCCCGGCTTCGGTTTGCGGTTCTTTCGAGGAAATCACGTGCGTACCTTCGGTGTTGCCGTCTTGATCAGGGCGGAGGTTCGGCCACTTGTCATCATCGTAGCGGGCAGCAGTGAGGCGCATCGAGACTTCGCCCTCTTCCGTGCCGGAAATAACGAGAGCATTGTTCTCAATGTCTTTTTTGTAGAAGACCTGCCCGTCGAACGCTGGCGTGAGAAGGACGTTAAGTTCCTTCCACTCTTCGCCAAAGGTCGTGATTTGGTAGAAGAGCCAGAGATCGCTTTCTTTTTCGAGCTCGTCGAAACGGATGACGGATTCGTACTTGCCGCTCTTTGTATTAAACGAATCAAGCTGAATCGTCGCCGTTGTCTCTTCTTTGACGCCCGTCATTGAAGCAACATACGTTGCGTACTTTGTGCCGTCGATCGTATATGGTGGGTCGATCGTCGCAACGTCGAGCTTCCCCGTGATCTTGAGGTCGCCTTGGAAGGTTGATGTTGCCGTTCCCATTCCGGTCGTGCCGCCCGCGCCGACGTAAAGGAGATTCTGGACAGAGAGCCCCTGTACAGGGGTCGATGTGCCAATACCGACTCTTCCGTTCGCTTTTACAACAAGGAGTGACTGGTTTGTCGTTGATGCGATGCGGAAAAAGTCGGTCGTCGTGTCCTGTGTCTCGATTGAAAGCTTGGTGTCAGGCGTTGTCGTACCGATGCCAACGCGCGTCTCGGCAATCAGATTTCCTCCGCCTGCTGGTGTGCCTGCCGGACAGCCTCCCGTACAGATCCACAAGTTATCATCGCCGATGAATACGTCGCCACCCGACGGATTGATGTTGAAGTCGCCCGTTGCGTCCGTGAGCAGATCTGTATAGCGTGTTGCGTCGTAGGAAATTGCTTGTTGTGCGGTCGCGACCGCGCCCGCAACCGAAAGCATGCGGAACGGTGATGAGGTACCGATGCCAAGATTGCCGTTGAGGAAGGTGAGAAGCGTTGTCGTTGCAAGACCTGTCGAAGACGATGCGATCACGAACGACGGCGTAAGCGGCGAGAGATTGTGGTGACCAATGGAGAGTCGTCCCCATGGGGAAGTGGTACCGACACCAAGGACGCTCGGGGCAACAACGGCAACGGTGGTTGTCGGTGCGAGGTACGCTGCACCGTTGAAGAGTTCCCATGATTGGCCGAAGGAAGAGCCGCCGCCTCCACTGTCGTCTGTTCCACAAATCGCGTTGCCCTGCGCGTCGGTTTGGAGGAGTGAGTTTGAGGCAGAACAGTTGAGTAGGGAAATTCTGAATTGTGACACCGTTGTCGTGCCGGTGGAGGAGATTTGGAACGGCGAACTCGTGGCCGAGAGGGCATCCGACGACGTGCCGATGCGGAAGATGCCATCGATGTTGGAGAGGAGCCAATGTTTGAGGTTGGTTCCGGCATTTTCGTCAGTGATTGCGAAATACGGCGTAGATGACGCGACCTGGAATGTCCAGTTCGGTGTTGTTGTGCCGACGCCGACGTTGCCGTTTGCGGCGACCGTGAGGTAGGGAAGATTTACCGACGACGATGCCACTTGGAAGATTGGATTTGTTTGGTTGCCTGACGCGGTTACTGAAAGCTTCGCCCAGGGTGTTGTGGAGCCGACCCCGACACGTGTTGTTGTGGCAGCAACGCCTCCCACGCCATCAGAGAGACCAAAGACGGTGAGAATCGGATTTCCGTCGAGCTGTGCGGTGTAGCTCTCAATCGTATTGACCGCGGCGCCAGACGTAACTGGCATATCAACCCACGCGATCTGCCCTGAGTCTGCATCGAATTCCATCGCGCCGAAAGACAGATTTTGAATTGAGGTGATGCCCGCAGAATAATCATACGTAAGCGCCCCATTTCCCACATTGAGTCCTCCTGCAAACGTCGAAGTCGCACTCGTGGAGGTCGCAGTGAAGTAAGATGCAACGGCTTCACCAACAACCGAGAGTTTCGCGTACGGAGAAGAGGTGCCGATGCCGAGGTTGCCATTAAGGAACGTGAGGAGTGTTGTTGTCGCGACACCAGTCGACGACGACGCAATAATGAACGATGGCGTGAGCGGCGAGAGATTGTGATGACCAATGGAGAGGCGGCCCCATGGCGAGGTGGTGCCAACGCCAAGCGTTGTCGGCGCAACGACAGCGACAGAGGTTGTTGGTGCAAGGTACGCTGCACCGTTGAAGAGTTCCCACGATTGGCCGACAGAAGAACCACTAGTTGCATCCGTACCACAAATAATATTCCCATTCGCATCCGTCTCAAGTGCTTGCGTACACGACGTGAGTCCTGCAAGCGAAATACCCTGCGTCGTTGAGGTGATGCGGAGGCCGACGTTTGAGGTTGTTGTTGCTTGTC
>JBAQPT010000086.1:0-3676 GCA_049306055.1 Minisyncoccia bacterium
GTCTTCATCTGCGACCAGAATCGCCTGCCCTATATTTGCTTGAAGCTGCACTCCGAATCCCCCGTCTACTGTGTCGCCCGTCTCCGCAATAATATTCACCTGACCCGTTTGTTGAGCTTCCAGTATCGACTTCACAATATATACGTGACCGTTCCGTCCTATTGTTGAAGGAAGAGTATAGTTTTCCTCGTCCACAAGAACCGTGAAAAACATTTTATTCTCCTTAAGTTTAAAAGAGTTTACTACCGATGCATTTACGACTCCTGTTCCGATGAGTAGGCCGACAACCAACATCACGATTCCGATACTTACGATTGTAATTCTGTGCATACATTTATTAAGTTAGTTAGATAACACTGCTAATTCTCTCCGCCCTCATCACCACCATCGACCGGAGGCGGTGATTCGGTTTCGGATTCTTGAGGCAGCTCTTCCACAGGCGGCTCCTCAGTCGGAGACTCTTCGGAAGGTGGATTTTCCGTAGGAGGATCTTCAGCTGGTCCTTCCTCAGACTGGACTTCGGCCGGCGGTCCCTCGGGTGGCGCTTCCGATCCGTCTCCCCCATCTCCCGGCGGAGTCGTCGTACCCATAGACGGCGTCGTGCTTGCCGTTGACGCCGGATCGGGCTCTTTCTCCTGCGGAGGCGGCGCTGAGCCGCTCGGAGTCGTGGTTGAACTTCCCGCTACCTGACCGTTCAAGATCGCATGCAACTGATCCTTCGTAATACAGAGACCGTCGAGACAGAGTGTCTTCGCATTTACGGTGTCGGCGTAGATATTTTCGGCGTAGATGGTCTTCGCAAACAACCGCTCGAAGATGCCCATTTTTGCAACAACTCGTTCCGCAACGAGCGAAGCGAATTGCACTGCTTTCGAGAACGCATCGTCCGCGAGGACATTGAGAGCTTCTGCGAGATCTGCCGCAACTTCTCCGGTAAGCTCTGTCGCGGATTCACCAAAGACATCGATCATTGCGTCGAAGTTAAGTGCGTATTCTGGGCTGAGCGCGATGAGGATCGTACCGGCGCATACCGGTGTCGTTGTTCCCTCTACTGAGCTGCATTCTTGTGTTGATGTGCTCAATTCAAAAGATTCGAGGGCGCGACCGATAATATAACCCGGTCGTGTTGCCTTCATGCCATACCCGGCAAATGACGAACTTGTGATTGGATCACCAGCACGGATACCGCCATTTTCCGAAACGATCTGGAGTGGTACGCGGCCCTGTGTCGCTATCAACGTTGTCTTACCCGCGTACTGGTAGCCAACCGTGTTCATTGATGCGTTGACCACAACACCAAGCAGATCTTTGTCATATGGCTGCCGAGCAAACTTAACTGCCGATGTTGTCGCAGGATCTATTCTTGCAATCTTTCCGTTCGCAGCGCCACGCTCAGGCTCTTGCTCGTTGAACAAATACGAGACAGAGAAGTTTGAACCGCCATCCCAGTCGAATGTTTCGTTTTCCGGTGCGGCCAAAGAATCAGGGCCTGCGGCAAGCTGTTTAGATTCCGGCGGATCGTCATCCCAAACCCTCAGAGATCTGAGGCCGAAATTCGCACGGCCGATTTGAGGTTGCGAAAGAGTCCCATTGATTGACCCCGCAAGAGAAACGTTGACAGCATAATCTGCGTTGACACTTCCCGTTGTCGATGCAGCAACGACATTGCCATTAATGAGGAATGTAACGTTCGTCGGCGTTACCTCGATGCGCAACCGCTGCGCCGTTGATGTCGCGGTTGGCGTTGGAGTCCCCGCATCATTCGTCGACGAAGCAATGCCAGTATCCATGGCGGTTCTATTTGCGCCTTGTTTAACAACTGCCCACCAATTCGCTCCTCCGCCAGTTACTCCCACGCCGGCAGTAGATGACGCAATAAAGTAAATTCCGTTTACAGGCTCCCGACCAATAACGGGGTTCGCTGTTGCGGCATTGCCAGTGAACCCAACCATAACTATGGTGGAAGTCGCTTGCGCTGGATTGAGCGAAACGACCGCTTCGAGTGTTGGACTCGTCGTAGGCGAAGTAACATGCATCATAGATCGGACTGACGAACCAGTGCCAGCAGCTCCAGCAGCAATCGCCATCCAGAGCGTTGACGGTACCGTTCGAACGCTCGTTGCAAACAGAGATAAACCTGTATTAGTGGGTGCCCACGCAAACGGACCACAGAAGTTTGGCGTCAATGCTGCGAGTACAGCCGTCATCGACATATTCGCAAAATCACACGCCGCATATCGCCACGTCGAGTAGATACGACCATCGACTGTCAACTGATCGCGGAGACCTGAGTTGCCCCACGGCGAAGTGGTACCGATCGCCACGCGAGCATAATCGAGCGCGCCAGTCGTCGTTGCAGCCGCCCACAAAAGAGGTCGATGACCCGCCCCCCAATTTCCCGTCGTCGTCGAGACGACAAATGCGGGGTACGTGCCATTGCCACCGACAACCGAAAGTGTCGCCATCGGTGTCGAGGTTCCGACGCCAACCCTGCCATCATTGCCGACCACGAAGTAACTGCGTGTTGATGAACCGATCGCGAAAGTAGTCGAGCCGGAATTCGCCTGGATCGAAAGTGACGCCCATGGAGTCGTCGAACCGAGACCGAGTCGCATATTTGTTGAATCGAAGAACATGCCTCCGGTATTCCCGCCAAATGCCCCACCGTTATTGAATTGAACCGCGCCGGTCGCACCCTGTGGCGTCACGCTGCCACCATCGTCCGTACCGCAGACAAACTGCCCCTGCTCGTTGGTTTGCACCAAGCTGCCCGCTGCCGAACAATTGAGTGTCGAAACGGCAAACTGTGTCACCGTCGTCGTGCCTGTCGTAGTAATACGGAACGGCGAACTTGTTGCAGTAAACGTATCGGTCGTGGTGCCGATTGAGAATTGCCCGTCGCTACCCGAGAGCAACCAGTGTTTACGATCAGTTGCTGCATCGCTGTCGGTTATTGCAATCGATGGCGTCGAGGATGCGGCAACAATGGTTGCAAAACCATTCGCTGATGATGTTCCGACGCCGAGCATCCCCCCGCCCGTGCCTGCGTTGATAAGCACGGCGCGTCGAACTGACGGATAATAAATCGAGAGATCGTTGTTCGGTGTCTCCATCATGTTCCAGAAGATGCCGTTCGCTCCGGTGTCCGTGAAAAGAAGATTCTTAACCGTGGTTGACCCGGCGTTATCAATAGAGAAGACGGTTTGCGTCGAGGAACCGACAGTCATGATCGGCGCAGTTCCCAAAAGATTTGTCGGATTAATTGAAAGGAGCGCGAGCGGCGACGATGTGCCAATACCTACGAAACCATTCCTTACGATGAACTGCGTACTCGTCGCAACACCCGTCGACGAAGACGCGATCACGAACGACGGTGTTGTCGGCGCAAGATCGTGTGTGCCGAGCGAGAGACGCGCCCACGGAGACGTTGTTGCAACGCCGAGCGTGGTCGGAGCGACAAAGGCAATTGATGTCGTCGGCGCAAGGTAGGCCCCGCTGTTAAATACCTCGAGAGTCTGACCGAAGGAGGCACCGCCAGCTTGATCCGTCCCACAAATAATATTCCCATTCGCATCCGTCTCAAGTGCTTGCGTACACGACGTGAGTCCTGCAAGCGAAATACCCTGCGTCGTTGAGGTGATGCGGAGGCCGACGTTTGAGGTTGTTGTTGCTTGTC
>JBAQPT010000087.1:0-3635 GCA_049306055.1 Minisyncoccia bacterium
GGATTAACCTTCGCCAATGACATCGCCCATGACATCGCCCATTGGTAATATGATTCTGCCTGCTGTTTGTCAGCCCTATAAAAAACAAGCCCGTCTTTGGTAAAAATAATTTCAACATCAACATTATATTTTTGCTGTGAGCTCAAGGCATCGGCCGGAGATGGTACTCGCTGCCCGTTGGGGTGTTGATGTGCTGTATACCAAAGAGAGTACACGGTGTTCTCGCCAAACACGTCGGCCGCGTCTTTGAAGGCATTATGTACTTTGGCAAAATATTCGTGCGTTCTGATTTCAGGCAAGGTAACATCTTGCATCGCCGCTTGTAGCAACTCATCATATCCGTCGTAGTCCGCTGTTCCAGCCCTAGGTTTACCAGTTGCGATAAATAAATTATGATCATGATCATTGTACAGCACACACTCGATCGGAAGAGCGGCGTAACGTCGGAGGCTGTCAACCGTGATTGTTCTTCGATCTATCACGGCCTCAAACGGTTCTGTAACTCTTCTCTCGGGGTGACCATTTGCCTTTGACTCAATGAGTGATACGACCTCTTCGAGCGTCTTCGCTATATGCATTTTCTCGCTCTCAAATAATTCTACCGACATAGAGGTGATTTATATCTTCGTCAAAATTTCGGGGCCATCCTTGGTGACGAGAACAGTGTGCTCGACGTGCGCGGTGCGGGAGCCGTCTTTGGTTTCGTAGCCATGACCGTCTTCCCCGATTCGCAAATCTCCGGAACCGAGGGCGAACATCGGCTCGACCGTAAGGACCATCCCCTCGACAAGCTTCGTACCGCTTCCCGGGGCACCGAAATTAGGCACGTGCGGCTCCTCGTGTATCTTTTTTCCGATGCCGTGTCCTGAGAGGTTTTTCGGGTATCCGAGGCCATTTTTGCGTGCTATTTGCTCGACCGCGTACCCGATGTCTCCCGTGGTGTTCCCAACCTTCGCCTGTGCAATACCGGCATCGAGCGCTTCGTATGAAAGATCGACGAGTTTCTGATCCTCTTTGCTCTTTGGTTTTCCGGCGATCGCCGTAACTGCCGAATCGAGACAGTATCCTTTGTGCTTTATGACAAAATCAATTGAAACAATATCGCCGTCTTTAAAAACCGCTCTATTATCGATGGCGGGGCTGTGCACCATCACATCATTTACCGAGACACACAGCGCAGAATGATAGGCTGGCTTACGCGCGTCGTATTTATACCCGAGGAGAATCGTCTCGTCGCCAACTTCTTCCATGAGTTCTCGCGCCTTGTCTTCGAGCTGTCGCGCGGTGGCGCCAGGCCGCACCATTCCCTTCAGCGTCTGAAGTGCGCGCGCAATATTTTTTCCGCCTTCGCGCAAAATTTCGATTTCTTCGTGCGTCTCTGCAATCATGCTAGTTTGAGCGCAGTGAGAAGATTCTTGTGGACGGTTTGAATATCTGGCTCACCGTCGATCTCGTGTACGTTCCAGCCAAGCTCGCGCAATTTTTCAATCGATGGAATGACGTGATCGGTGTACCACGCGAAGCGTTTGTTCAAAGCTTCTTCGGTCGCGTCGTCAGAGCGTCCGCGTGCAACGAGGCGCGTCTTTGCGTGTTCTTTCGAGAGCGTGAGTACGATGACATGCAAATCAGTGCGGCCATAGAAACGCGCCAACTCGTCGACAGCGATCGATTGTTCTGGGCGGCGACAGGTGCCGTCGAAAATAAAGTGCTCGTCGCCTTTCACGTATTTATCAAAATACCGGACAAGCATATAGATGGCGACAAACGACGGAACGAGACCGCCCCCAAGTAGAATGTCGTGCACGCGCTGTGAAATTGGCGTCTTTTCTTCGCCATACGCGCGGAGGAAGTTGCCCATCTCTGCGCGGGCCACCTCGCGGTTTGGCTCGCGCTCTTTGAGGAGGTCGATAAGGAGTGAGGCCTGCGTGCCCTTTCCGGAGCCAGAAATGCCGAAAAACGCGACGGTCATCGGCTGCTTTGGTTGGTCAGTCATGAATCGAGAGTATACCCTTCTTTCTTTAAAATTTCCATGATAGTATCGACGGTTTCGTCGAGCTTTCCCTCTTCGTTGACGACGTGGTAGTCGTAGAAAGGCCCCTCTTCTCGAGTCTCTCGTTCGGCATCAGTTCGTCGCGCGGCGTATTCTTCTTCCGATAGTCCCGGAGAACGCTTCCGCACGCGCGCCATGACGATATCAATACTTGGCGGGTCAATAAAAACAGTCGTCGCATTGTAGTTTTTCTTGTAGAACTTCGTGCCTTCAATCTGAACGTTCGCAATTGAGATAAGTCCCTGAGCGCTTTTTGCTTCAAGGTCTGGTATATAGCTGCCGTAATATGTATCGCGATTTGCGACATATCCCGCTTCCGGGATAACGCCCTCTTCTCGGAGACGAGAAAATTCCTCCTTGCTAAAAAAGTAATAATCAATACCGTGCTGCTCTTGATCGCGCGGAGGACGGGTGGTTGCCGTCACGAGCCGAGCGAATTTGTTCGGATAGCGACGGATGAGTTCGCTCGTGATAGTTCCCTCTCCGCTTCCGGTCGGGCCTGAAATGACGACAACTTGCTTCATGCGCGCCATCCTAACATGCTTGTCCCAAAATTGACCAACACCTCTTCTGCATATAAGGTGGTGCGGGACTGCAACCTTCTGGAGAAAATGACATGCGCAAAAGGATATTGGCGTGCCTATGTGCCCTCGCGCTTGGCGGGTGCGAGCGGCTCGGCATCGGAGCCCCTGATGTCTCGAGCATCACTGTCCACGAGCGTACTCTTATCGCCACGCTCGCTGACGGTTCTGGCGAGACCTGCATCATACCTCGCAGCAACGTGCTTGAGCGCAGGGTAATGTCTGGCGATGTGACCATCGCTCAGCATGTGGGCGAAGTGCCGGATGACAGGTATACCCGATATTGTCCAAAGGACAGCCTCGTTGCCTTCACGACGAGCCGGTGGCGGTATCTTGCGGCAGTGCAAAAAGAGACTCACGCTTTCAACGAGAAGGCAAAACGGCTCGCGGGCCAGTAGAACAAACGGATGAAATCGTGGCGGCGGACACTGTCTCGCCGCCACTTTCACTTTTAATATTCGCGGATGGACGTTTGCGCGTCGCCTTTCGCACGTCAAGCGGCTTTGATTGCTTGCAATCAATCAAGTAAACTTTTGTTACGCTCGCTTCGTCCTTGTAGATAAAAATGCCGCATAACAAGATATTTTATGGCTTCATGCGCAAGTATCGTCTCGGGCGTGTTAGGTTGCGCATATGCGGCCAATTTCCCGCTTTTGGGGTTCGAGTACAAACCTACCGCTGATTGCGTCAGCATCGGACTCATTTCTATCATGCCAACAGATCCTGAGTTAGCCCCAGGACTTTTGCGAATCTGTCGACTTGCGATCCCGGTTTCAAGCAACAAAACCCGCTTATCAATTTCGGCGTAATCATTCATACCAAATATATCGTGTAAGATGTGCTCGGGAATGGAGCCTTGGTATCCTGTGTCAATAAAAACTAGGTCGTGTACGTCGGTAATACCTCTATCTTTAAGATACTGCCTCCTCTCTTCGACAGTAAATTTCGGCGCTCTAAGATTTCGCGAATAATTCAAATATTTAACATTGCGGGCACTCTCGCCC
>JBAQPT010000088.1:0-2694 GCA_049306055.1 Minisyncoccia bacterium
GGGGAGGGAACGCTAGGCCCATAAGAGCGAGCGAAGGCGAGTGAGGCGGGGTCGCGCAAATTTTCTGCAGAAAATTATGCGTGACCAACACCGACGATTTAGTACACATTCACCATCGCCGAGCAGAGCGAGCTTTGCCCTGTCGCATTTGATGCCTTAAGCGAGAGAAAGTGATACCCGCGCTCAGTCACCTGTTTCCGATACTGACCGCTGAGGCCAAGAAGTTCCCCTCCCGGCGTCGGAAATACACCTGACGATTCTTGGCTAAATTCAAGCTTCGTCGCGTTCGTACTTTTCAAATCGAGCACTACGACTTCGCCTGCGAAGTAGTTATATTTATCCGAAACAACTTTGCATGATGGTGCGCCTGCTGCCGCCTGTTTTCCCATAGCCTTTGTCGCTTCGGTAATTGCGCGCTCGGCCGTTGTTAGTGCTTGGTCACGCACCGACTGCGGCAACGATGGATTCGCAGAAACGCTCTGCAAAAGCATGAGAGCGGTTGTGAGTAACTGTGCGGCAGCGGTAAGATCCATACCCGCATCATACGACGCGGCCGGCACTTTTAAAAGTGCCGGCCGCAAGAGTGTACGTTCATCTTCGCGACTATCTCAAAAGCTCAGCTATCTGTTTCAAAACCGACTCAAGCGATGTAAGTGCATTCGCGAGTTGCGCCTCGCGCGGAGCGGCGCTCGAAGGAGCGTTGGAAGGAAGCGGCACCGTACACGACTGACTTTGATACGTCCCCGACAGCGCGCCGTTCACGCACGTTCGTGTTTGCGAAAAGCAATAGTTCTGTGCAGCATCCCAAGAGGTCACAGAATTTTGATACGCGGTTACGCTGGCGCCGCCTGCGACTGTCGCGCCCCATGGGGTCGTACACGAAACGCCGCCCGAAGGTGCGTTAGCCGATGCGCACGATTGGTATTGATATGTCCCGCTCAAAACACCATTCGAGCAGGTGCGCGTTTGCGATGCACATTGCTGTCCTGCGGAAACGCTCGCTGACTGATACGCGGTAATGGAAGAGTTGTGATTGATCGAGCTCCCACCCCAGGAACATACGCCGGAACTCGGCGCGGTATTCGTCGTTGCCGGATTGCACGAAGTATATTGATACGCACTTGCGCCGGAGAACGCGCCATTCTGACAGGTGCGCTCTTCCGAATGCGCCGCGCAGTAGAGCGTATCGCCAGTACGGGAGAGATAGAACATCTTGGCTTGGCCATGCGCGACGGTAACGCCATCAAGTGTGCAGGAGGCGTTTGTCGTCGGTAGCGCCTGATTTGGATTCCAAGACGACGGCGTGGTCGTCACCGGATTGGCGATCGCCTTCGTCGCTTCGGTTATCGCGCTTTGCGCGACCGACTGCGCCGTATCCCGCATTGACTGCGGAAGCGCCGGATTTGCGGATACTAATTGGAGAAGCATTAATGCTGTCGTTAATAATTGAACTGCAGCTTCGAGTGCCATATGCCCTTTATGATGACACACTGCCGCTCATGCAAGCGGCTGCGGTGGGGATATGCAAATTTATTTTGACCTCTTTCGCAGTCATCAGAAAAAACCCTTGCAGATTACATGCCTGCCGGGGGTTTTTCATACGGTCTCGCCACAACCGCTTCTTCTCGCTACCTCGCAATACGAACTTCAAGCCGCGCCCCGATGGCCGATGATACTTTGGAAAGAAAATCAAGCGTGGGATTTCCTGCGCCGGACTCAAAACGGGCAATCGCCGACTGTGTCGTACCCACCCTCCGGGCAAGTTCTGCCTGTGTCACACCCTTTTTAAGGCGCGCGTCGAGTATGGCGCGGATAATGTCATATTTTGGCTTGAGCGCTTTATAGGCTTCTCGAAATTTGCGATTGCGCATCGAGTCGCGTCTCCAATCAGTCTGCGTGATGTACTCGACACCAGTTTTGCTTCTTTTGTATCCCATCCTAGCCATAATAGCATATATGCTATGTTGCACAATAAGCGCGTAAGCGTTCGCGCGCCGTAGCGATTTCTTTCGGACGTAATGCTGAACGTTGCTTCTGAAGAGAAAGAACGAGTACAATATCTCCGCCACAAAAACCGTAGAGAATGCGGATCTGAGGACGTCCCGTTCGTCGAAGTTCCCAGAGACCCTTGCCAATTGGCTTCGCGTACGGCATCGGGAGTTTGTGACCGTATTCTTTTAGAAGATCCATCAACCCTTCAACATCTGCGCGAACGGGCATGTCGAGCGCGTCAACAAACTCCCTCACATCTCGTAACGCAACAATTCTCATACTTCGACACTCCTGATTCTCCGCCTGTGGCGTAGTATGTGCACTAAATCCGGAATCATGTGGTGATTGTATCACTCGCGATTCTTCCTAAGGCGGCAACGCGGCCGTCCTCATTCACGATCGCAGTGCGAATATGCTACTGCTGTCGGACAGTCTTTCTGCGAGCGGCTGCGGTGGGGATATGCCTTATCCGTACAAGACGACACCGATCACAATCGCGAGATAGATCGGAATATTGAGGATATTGAAGAAAATGATCGGCCGTTCGCTATGCACGAGGCCGTACGCAAACCATGCGCACGCGCCTAGAAAATACATACTCCACGAAAAAAGCGATACGCCACCAGCGTCATGTTCCATGAAAATCTTTATCGCCTGCGGAATCGTCACAATCGGCCCCACAATTCCACCAACGTAAATCAG
>JBAQPT010000089.1:0-2788 GCA_049306055.1 Minisyncoccia bacterium
GGCGGGACTCCGCGATAGCAGTCTATTGTTTGCGTCGTGTCACCGCGTATCCGGCAAGAAGGAGCGAAAGCGCTCCGAGCCCGAGACCCGTTTTTGCGAGCGTATTCGTACTTGCTGCGCCAGATTCAAGGGCGTGTACAGCAACTGAGCGTTCCGGGAAGCCGAGATCGGCTTTCTCGACCGGACAGCCGAAGCCGCCGCTCTTCAGAACACGAGTCACCTTGTCGTTGATCACGACTTCGGTTGTATCGTCTTCCGCGCGCGCATGCCCCGCAGGATTGCACGCAGTCGTAAAGTCGATCGGCGTGCCATTGATTTCCCCGAAGAAGCGATACGAAAGCGTCGTCGCAATGGTCGGGTAAAACGTATTCTTGTACGAACCTGGCGTGTTGTAGACGGGAGAGAGAGACATCGTTCGGCGCGTATCTCCCGCGATCAGTTCGACTTGAAGCGTCTCTTCAAGGCCGGTCACGGCGCCCGCGGTCGAATGATGATCGTCTGCGGCGGCACCTTCGTGCACTTCGCGAACGCTCAAGTCCACGCCGGTTTTATCGTCGACACTAATAGGTTCGTTGAGGGAGCCGATGACGAATTCGTAGAGCTCGCCGTTGATTTTGAATTGTTGTCGTTCGTGCGCGCTTGCGATAAACGGGAGGATCAGGAGCGCCAAGAGAGGCGCGGTAATTGCTATAGATTTCATTGTGTTGAGGTTGAAGAATAATAGAAGACGAATCGCTTCTATCCAAACCTCCGATACAGTGCTATGCCTTTGCGCAGTCCATGCATTTCCGCGCTTCCTGATCGAATTACGAGCGACGCGAGCGAGAGTTCACGACGCGAAGTAATGAGAAGTGGAAGAAGCAGTGTGACAACGGTAAGGAAAAACGGCAGCGCGACCGTCTTTTCTTCGCTGAACCTAAGCGCGGCATGCATGCGCTCAGCTACAACAGGCGAATGATTATGATCGTGCGGCAAGACCGCGTGCACAATGCCACCGAACGAGAGTGCGAGAAGAAGAGCGATCGTGAGGAGGAGTACGGTTCGTGCAGTCATGGGTGGCCCCATAATACCACCCGTCTTCCGTGCGTTGCATTCCTGTCGAAGGCGATGTAGTTTTACCGCAGTTTGCACTGCATGTTCAACCGCCTATCACAGGGAGTACCACGATGGGCAACGCAGCAGACGATCGGCTTACTGAACGTTCAAGTCCGCAACCGGTACAAGAAGCGGAATTTCCCCGCTATCTCATGATGGCGGGTGACGACATGAAATTCATGACGCGTTCCGAGATTGCTACCGTTTTTGGCCGCCCGTGTCCGGAAAGGCACTTGGTAGGCATCGTGCTCCACGCCGATTTCACAGCAACTGAAATTAAGCATGATGAGCGATTGGCAATTACTGTATGGACTTGATGACATCGCACACACGATATGATGGCCCGCGAGCGCAACTATCAGCGCTCGCGGGCTACATTTTTCTTAAATGTAACCGCCGGCTAAGGTCTGTGTTTACATTCAAGAAAAGAAACTCGCGGGCAGTGCGGGAAGGAGGTTGTTCGTGCTACAGTTCGCCCATGAAGAAATGGCTTGTCAGTATATCAATCGCCATCGGTGTAATTATTGTTGCCGCGATTGTTCTCAATTTCATGTTTCGTACAGGAGTGATCGCAACACCAAGCATTTGCCAGTATTACACCAAAGGCGCTGAGCGCCGAGGCTGCGTAGCTCTCACAGGAACGCTCATCAAAGATCCAGAAACGGAGGACTCATTTACCGTCGAACACTGGCACATGTTTACGACAGGCGATGAGTGGGGAACAAGAGGTGAGCCCAGAGTTTCCCTTGATCCACCGGGTATCTATTTCGAAGAGGCAGATAGGGTTTTGTATGTCGGAATTTTTACCATCTCAGCTACAATTCAACCGCCTGACATTCGGCCTCGTCGATATATAGCACTCTACTCTCTACCAAATCAAACAGCTCGACCGTTTCAGGTGCTCGATGCGAAACCGCTCACCGATTCGACGTTCGCCAAAGATTGGTTTCTGTCTTGCGAGACTCCCGTTCGGGCATCTGAAAGCTCCGTGTCGGTCGATTGCCGCGCAGGTGAGTTCGGCAGTCCAAACAAACAAGAAAGGACTTTCGAGTTTCGAGTTGCTGGAGATCAATTGGAGCGGATCCGCTGAATCATACATTAGTCCGTTTCAAGTATACCCCATGAGATACCATAGTTCGTTTTCGCAATGCATCGGGCACAATAGAACATGCCGATTGCTACAACATTGAATCTTCATATCTCACGGGGTAAACTTCACGAACTATCAACTACTCTGAAAGCATATGAAAAAATATTTTGTAATCTACATGGCGAGCGAAGGGGATTTTAAAAAGGCGATGGCAGGAATGCCGCAGATGACGCCGGAAGCGATGAAAGCGTCCATGGAAGAGTGGACGAATTGGATGAAATCGAAAGGCGGCGTCGTGGATATGGGCGGGCCCCTTGGGAAGACGATGAAAGTGACGCCTGCTGGCGTCGAGCCAATGCGCAACGAAATCGGTGGCTACTCGATCATCGAAGCAGAAACGCACGAAGAAGCGGCAAAGAAAATGCAAGACAGCCCGCACTTTAAAATGATGCCGGGAGGGTGGATTGAGGTGATGGAGATTGGACAAATGTAGTTTTCTTAAACTAGCACGAAAAAGTCCGCCCTTAGGCGGGCTTTTTCGTGCGTTGACTTTCCAGTCTACTGTGTGTCTAATGACATCGTCCGACAACTGAGGAGAAAGCA
>JBAQPT010000090.1:0-4020 GCA_049306055.1 Minisyncoccia bacterium
AGGTAATGAACTCTGGCTCCCCGATGCAATCACGACCCTTGCTAAAAAAGAAGATATTTATGCCGTCGAGATTCAAAACGGAAAGTACTATGACACAGGCAACAAGCTTGAGTACTTGAAGACGGTCGTCGAATTCGCGCTTAAGCACCCAGAGATCAATGGCGAGTTTAGTGAGTACTTAAAGACGATCTCGAAAGATCTGTAGAGCGTGTTATAACTCTAATCACGCCGGGGTGGCGGAATGGTTTACGCAGAAGACTTAAAATCTTTCCCTCGAAAGAGGTTGTGGGTTCGAGTCCCACCCCCGGCACAGCTAAGACACAGGCTGCTTTCTGATGTAAAAACGATAGTAACTGACCAGATTTGAACCCAGAAAGAAAAATTCGAGCAATATGCCTGCGGGCGTCCAGATAAGGATGTTGTGCGTAATGATGCTGAGCGTACCGAACATCATGAATACTCTCAAGCGACGCTCATCTTTTTGAAAAGCGGAAAGAGTTCCGAACGTCCCCGCCAAAATCGAGAAAATATCTTCGTATCCATCAAAAGTATAAAAACCAAGCCCAGCGATCAAAAGTAGCGCTCCGTATTTTACATACGGATTTTGCGTGAAAATACTGACCACAAAGCGCGCTACGCTAACCACTGTTATAAATCCGGCCGTTGTGGCACCGAGATAGAAAAAATGCGCCGCGATGAGCGATGCTGATATTGCAAAGAGCGCGAGCGTAATCTCACGCTTCTTGAACTGAAATGACGCTAGGTCGAAAACGAACGCGATTCCGATTAGGATTTGTGAGATGAGGAATGCGGATATCAGGGAATACTAGCACTTGTCTTGCCTATGTAATGCTAGGAAACCATGGCTTTCCCAATTCTTGTCGTCACGGATAATTTCAGTACGGTCGCAGAAGCTTCCGCGACATCGTTTGCCTCGGACAAAAGCACAAAACCTCCCGCGGGGGAGGTGTTTGTGTCTTTTGTCCGTCCTACTATACGCTGTCAGAACTTATTTTATAGCACATGAAGCCAGGCCCGATCCATGTTTCCGCTCTGGTAAACGTTTAATTATGAACCAACAGTAATTTCGCCCTCTCCGCGTGGCTTCTCAAACCTCTTGCTGAACTCCTCCATCATTTCACTATCAATTTCATGGTTCTTGGAAAGGTCTCTGCCTTGAACGCGGTTAGCAAGTTCATCTAGATTACCTTTGAAATACAGCAATTTTGGTTCGCCACCATGTTCGCGCACGAGGGCTGTGATGCGATCTCGTTCTTCTTTTTTCCAGAACCCCCAATCTAAAATCACGGATTTATCTTCTTTCAAATAGTTAATGAGCTTGTCGATCAAGACGATTTTGGTTTTCTTCTCAAATTCTGGGTAGGTGCCATCAGGCAAATTCCTGCCGAAAAGTTTGAATAATTCCTCGTCTAAGGTGAGGCGTACTGCGCCTTCTTTTTCCAGATTCGCTGCATAGGTCGTCTTTCCCGTGCCCGGTAGACCACAAAGGAGATACACAATCGACATCGCAAAATCGTACCATAATCCTCGCGGGATAAGGGGGTATTGCTTTATTTTGACCCTCATAGTATAATACCAATATCAACTCCTGAAAGGGGTCTCCATTCGAAAGCGGCATCTCCGAGAGATTCTCTCGCGAAGACGTTCTCCTCCCTAGATAGCAGACGAGGCAAAAGCCCGTCGTTTATCTCAAGTGTCCAACGGTTTCCCCTCCACTTTGGGCATATCACTATCGACCCGACCCTTTCAATAGTTAATTAAAAGTTAGTTAGTTTACTCATATGTTTACAAATGAGCCGCGAGGTTCAGAGCGCAAAACAACGCGTTCTACTTCTCGCACATCGCATGATCAGCGAACAAATGATCAACGTCCTTCGCGCCCATATACGCGTGGAGGTCAAGCACGAGCCTCTCGACGCCAAAGACAAGTCCGCGTCGATCATCAGGGAACGAGCGCAAACCGCTCACGTCTACAGGTACCGATTCCGCCAATTGCGGATGACGTAGTGCGTATTATTCCCCTCGGTGGCGTCGAGGAAGTCGGTCGCAACATGACCGCCATAGAGGTCGGCAACGACATCTTTATTCTCGACTGCGGTTTCCAATTCGGCGAAGACGAAACGCCGGGAATCGACTTTATTCTCCCGAATACGGGGTATCTTGAAGAGCGCCGCAATAAGATCCGTGGACTCCTCATCTCCCACGGTCACCTCGACCATATCGGGGGCATCCCGTACATCATCGACCGTATCGGTAATCCGACGATCTATACCCGTCGCCTTACCGGAAAGATGATCCAAAAGCGGCAAGAAGAATTTGCCGCTGCCCCTCTCACTATTCGCGAAGTCGAAAAGGACGAAGTAATTCGCCTCGGCGATTACACGATCCGCTTCTTCGGCGTGACGCACACGGTGCCGGATTCCATGGGAATCATCATCGAAACCAAATGGGGCGATGTTGTCTTTACCGGCGACATTAAGCTCAATCACGACAACGGCGTACCTTCCGAAGAAGAGCAGCGGGAGTTCGGGATCTTCAAGAACCGCAACGTTCTCGCACTCCTTATGGATTCAACGAATGTGTGGCAGCCCGGTTTCTCGATTCCTGAACAAACCGTCTACGCAACCTTCGAACAAATCATTCGGGATTCAACCGGTCGGCTTATCATCGCCATGTTCGCCTCGAACATCGAACGTCTTATCCGCATCGTGCACTTTGCCGAAAGTTACGGAAAGAAGATTGTGATTGATGGTCGCAGCATGCGCACCAACATCGAGATCGCACGTGAGCTTGGCATCATCAAATACAAAGACGAAACGGTAATCGCCGGCGAGAACATGCACCAGTACCCGTCAGAGCGAATCATTATCCTTGCAACAGGCGCTCAAGGCGACGAATTCGCATCCCTCGCTCGTATTGGTAACAAGACGCACAAACATATTCGCCTTCAACCATCGGACACAATCGTATTCTCATCGTCCGTGATTGCCGGTAACGAACGTGCAGTGCAACGTCTGAAAGACAATCTCTCACGTCAAGGCGCTCGTATTGTCACGTACCATTCATCCGACGTGCATTCATCTGGTCACGGCAACCGCGAGGAAGCTGTCTGGATTCACAAGCAGGTTGGAGAAAAGTTCTTTATTCCCGTCCATGGCTATCATTACATGCTCCGTGTCCATGCGGATGTCGCGGAAGAACTCGGTATAAAGCGCGAGAACATCATCATTGCTGACAACAGTTCCGTCATTGAAATAAAAAATGGTGAGAAAATCTCTAAGCATGCCGTAAAGGCACCATCGGAGCGCCGTGTCGTCGAAGGACATACCGTATCCGAACTCTCCGACGTGCTTATGCGCGACCGCAAGGCACTCGGACAAGAAGGATTCTGTGTCGTCGTTGCGACCGTAGATCGCCGCACAGGAAGGTTGCACAAGTCTCCCGACATCATCTCTCGTGGATTCGTATATCTGCGCGACAACAAGGACCTCATGGATCAGACACGGCTTATCGTCCGCAAATCAGTCGAACAGTCGATGAAAAATCCGCGCGCCGCAGATACTGACGGTGCCCGCGAGAATCTGGCTGAAAACGTCTCACAGTTCCTTCTTAACCGCACGCAGAAGCGTCCGATTGTGATTCCGGTGATTGTGAGTATCTAAGCTCGATGCGCTTAACCTAAGACCCATGGACTTCCACGGCGACCCCAGAGGCTTGCCGGATACGTTTTGTAGCCCTTAGTTAGAACCTCGCCATCAAAGCCAGAAAAAGTCATATTTGGCGGCACCAATTAGCCAATGACAACGAAAAAAATTCCCGTTGCCCTCCGCGGGATTTACGCTCGGTTAGAGCCTGCGAAGAATGCAAGAAAACAAGGACATTACGACCCTTTGTACGAGTCTAGTTCAATTCTGTCCGCCCAGTAGGGATCGAACCTACGACCTGCCGATTAAGAGTCGGATGCTCTACCAGCTGAGCTATAGGCGGAAAGGGGGGGTG
>JBAQPT010000091.1:0-3782 GCA_049306055.1 Minisyncoccia bacterium
CCGCCAGCTGGCGGATTCTTTTTTAAATATTCATTTAATATGTCTAGAGACTACCCACTCGAGAAAGTACGAAATTTCGGCATCGTTGCGCATGTGGACGCCGGCAAGACCACCACGTCGGAGCGCATCCTCTACTACACGGGGGAGAGCCATAAGATCGGCGAAGTGCATGACGGCAACACGGTGACCGACTGGATGGAACAGGAGCGCGAACGCGGCATCACGATTACGGCCGCCGCCATCACCTGTTTCTGGAACCCGTCGTACATGGGCGCCGACCTCACGAAAAAGGTCCGCTTCAACGTCATCGACACTCCGGGCCACATCGACTTCACCTCGGAAGTGAAGCGAAGCATGCGCGTTCTCGACGGCGCGGTTGTCGTCTTTGACGGCGTCGCGGGCGTTGAGCCACAGTCAGAAACTAACTGGAGATACGCCGAAGAAGCGGAAGTGCCGCGCATTTGCTACATCAACAAGCTCGACCGCACCGGCGCATCGTTTGAAAAATCATACGCCTCTATTCTCGACCGACTTTCCACCAAAGCAGTTCGTCTTCAGCTTCCGATCGGCGCAGAAGGTGATTTTGCCGGCGTTATCGACCTCATGTCGATGAAGGCGTACAAGTTTGAAGGTGAAATGGGGAAGCAGGTGATTGCCTACGACATCCCCGCGGAGATGATGGAAGATGCGAAGAAGTACCGCAACGAACTCGTTGAGCGCATCGTTGAAAACGACGAGAAGCTCATGACAGAGTATCTCGAAGGAAAAGAAATTCCACTCGATGTTTTGAAAGCGAATCTCCGCAAGGCAGTCATCAAGAATGAAATTTTTCCCGTTCTCACCGGTTCGTCGCTGAAGAACAAGGGCGTGCAGCTCGTGCTTGATGCTGTCGTTGATTATCTTCCGTCGCCACTCGATCTTCCTGCGGCAGGTGGCATCAATACTGATACTGGCGCAGAAGAAACGCGTCCGGCACTCGACGACGGCCCGTTCGCTGCACTTGTCTTCAAACTCCAAGTTGACCCGTTCGTCGGCGCGCTTACGTTCTTCCGCGTCTATTCCGGCTCGGTGAAAACAGGCGACACTGTCTACAACTCAGCAAACAACAAAAAAGAGCGCATCGGCCGTATCGTTCGCCTCCAAGCTGATAAGCGTGAAGAAGTTACGGAAGTGTACGCGGGTGAAATCGCGGCATTCGTCGGTATGAAGGAAGTGAAGATTGGTCACACGGTCTGTGATGCTGATCATCCGATTGCGCTTGAATCAATTGTCTTCCCGCAGCCGGTTATCTCCATGCGCGTCGAGCCGAAGACGAAGGCCGACCAGGAAAAACTTGGTATCGCACTTTCGCGTCTTTCAGACGAAGATCCGACATTCCGCGTTAAGTCTGACGAAGAAACAGGGGAGACGATCATTTCCGGTATGGGCGAACTGCACCTCGAAATTCTTGTCGACCGTATGAAGCGTGAATTCGGTGTTGAAGCAACGACCGGCAAGCCGCAGGTTGCCTTCCGCGAAACGATTCAAGGTACGGCCGATGTCGAATACAAGCACATCAAGCAGACCGGCGGTCGCGGTCAGTACGGTCACGTGAAGATCCGCGTGAAGCCGCTTGAGCCGATCGAAGAAGGTGCAAAGGTAAAGAACAACGTCGAACGCGAAGACCATTTCGAATTCATCAACAACATCAAGGGCGGTGTTATCCCTGCAGAATTTATCTCTCCCGTTCGCAAGGGCCTCAAGGAAGCAATGGATCGCGGCGTTCTCGCCGGATTCCCCGTCGTCGATATTTCAGTCGAGCTCTACGATGGTTCGGCGCACGATGTCGACTCTTCGGAAATCGCCTTCAAACTCGCCGCTATCAACGCAATGCAGGATGGTATGAAGCAGGCAAAGCCGGTTCTTCTCGAACCAGTCATGAAATTGGAAGTTGTGACCCCAGAGAAATTCCTTGGTGACGTCACCGGCTCGATCAACTCGAAGCGCGGCCTCATTGAATCGATGGGGGAACGCGGTCAGGCACGAGTCGTTGTCGCAAAGGTGCCGCTTTCCGAACTCTTCGGCTACACGACTCAATTGCGCTCTCTCACGGAAGGCCGCGCAGTCCCAAACCTCGAATTCAGTCACTACGCTGTCGTTCCGCGCAATGTTGCGGAAGAAGTTATCGCGTCGCGAAAATAACCGCAACTAAAAAGTTTTGCACACAGCGGCCGCTCGAAAGAGCGGCCGCGTGGCATTATGGGAGGACATGCGGTTTGTCCTGAAGAAGCTTGGCGGGAAAATTCTCGCCTCGAAGAAATACAAAGTTCGTCTGCGTTTTGCCCACGGTTCTGAAATTGCAAACTATACTCGCGAGGAGACGCCGGACATTTCTGTTCATTTCAAGACGCGAAAGGCCGAGTGGTTCTCCGTACTTTTCTTTTATGAAGGCGCGTTCGACGAATATGTTGCCGGGAATGTTGATATTGTCGGCGACAATCCGCTCACGAAACTGATGGATATCGGGTGGGAAGTCGGCATCCTCTCGTCGAAAGAACATAATCCGAAAAAGCGCCACCCAATATATTCATTTCAAAACCCACTCCACGGGCTCCGCATGATGTGGCAGCAGTTTTGGCAAAACAATCAGAACTACAAGCAGGCAAAAACGAACGCCGAGTATCACTACGCGATTCATCCGAAACTATTTGAATACATGCTGGGGCCCACGGTCGGCTATTGCGAAGGGTATTGGGTTGAGGGAACAGAGACGCTTGATCAGGCGAAACACAATATCTACGAGTACATCTGTAGGAAATTGCGCCTTGAGCCGGGGATGCACGTCGTGGATGTCGGTGCGGGATGGGGATTTCTTCCGCTCTACATGGCCAAGAATTACGGCGTGCGCGTCACTGTCTACAATCCGGTGAAGCGGCAGAACGAGTATATGCAGCGACGCTTCCAAGAGCATGGCGTGGCGGACAAGATTCGGATTATCGAAGGGGAGCATCACGACATCATGCAGGAGCCGGAAACGTTTGATCGGTTTGTTTCGACCGGCGTGCATGAGCATCACGGACTCGACAAAGATATGTACCATTTGTGGTGGAAAGCGATTGCTGCGGCGCTGAAGCCGGGCGGAATCGGGCTCATTTCAACGTCGTCGCTCAATCATCGCAATGCGTCGAATTATCTTTCGCTCCGCTACACGTGGCCGGGTGGGCACTTGCCGAGCATTCCGCATGAGATCGCCGAACTGGATGAGCACGGCATTATGCTGATCGAACTCGAAAATCTCTGGCCGCACTATCAAAAGACGGTCGCTGAATGGCGCGAACGGTTTAAAAAGTATTGGCCGGAGATTCAGGCTTCTGATCCGCAATTTTTCGACGAGCGCTTCCGCAGGCACTGGACGACGATCTACCTCGAAGGTATTTCAGAAACATTTTTCCACAATCTCGACAACTCGCACATTCTCTTTCAGAAAGGTCGCGACAGTACGCACTATCCGTGGACGCGCGAATTCAAATACGATTGCGATTTCAGAACAGGGGACGATGCGGTGGAATGTTATCCGATTTCGGATTGTGCGATCACGACGACGGTGCCGCTCGCGACGACACAGGTTGCTTCACCATTCGTGCCTTCGGTTTCCCGCATTATTTCAAAACTCACCAAGCGGCATTCAAAGAAAAAAGCACATGCAGACGAGGAGGGAGCGGCGGAAATTTCGGCATGAAATCGCTTTTCACGCACCGAATGGAGCGACGGTTTGCGCCCTACGTCGACACGCTGATTTACGT
>JBAQPT010000092.1:0-2693 GCA_049306055.1 Minisyncoccia bacterium
GCCGACGAGTCCCCAGACCATGTGATTCTTGCCGTCATCCGAGGGTTTCCCTTCGCGAATGCTCCAAAGAAATTCGACGATACCAACGAAAAACAGTAGCAGCCCGAGCGAAAAAAGAACCGCCAAAAATGGATCGATCACGTATTCCTTGATCCGATCAAGAAGTTCTACCCCAGCATTTGATGGCATATCCCTGAAGTATATCCCGCCCCCGTGCCCATAAAACGAGAAGTCCCCATATCTGAGGACATCTCGAGCACACGAACGAAGTGACTACTGAACAAACCTGGTATCAAGCTGAATCGTCTTTGGGATCACCGGCTCGGTCGAAGTGACGCGGAATGTCGACTGCAAGAGACGAATGATGCCCCAGATTGAAACCATGACGAAGATGGCGATGACGCCGTACATCATGGTCTGCAAACCTTCCTGTTTTTTTTCTGCAGACTGATAGAGATATACGATGAGCCCCCAGAAGAAGACGACAATGGCGAGTGTGATGAAAAGATAGACGAGTGAATTGAGGAACGTCGAGACAAGTGCGAGCGTGTTCAAGAGCGTCTGCGCTGATGCGGCAAACGGCAAGAGAAGTGCTGCGCCTCCAAGAACTGATGCGACTGAATAAGAATAACGTGATTGCATAATTAACGCGATTATCCTCTAAGGGGGTACGTGAATGGTACCGCGCCCTTGCGGGCTCGCAACGCCATTTCAAAGAGCGTGTGGATATCCCCTTGTTACGCAAAGAGATGTTGGCCGAGTCGCATGACGCCGATGAGGATGATTGACGTAAAGATAAGCGAAACGCCCCACTCCATGATACGGATGCCGTGGACGCGCCTCTCGGTGCCAAGGCGCGCGATGTACACGCAAAAGCCCCACAAGAAAACGAGAACCGACAGTGCGCCCGAAACGCCGATGAGCGCATGGAGGAGTATGACAAACGTATCGATGGTGCTCATGCTATTTTCCTACAACGCAGTCGTCGAACGTCGCACAATTTTCGACCTTGCCTTTCGCGCCCAACTCGTTGTAGCCGGAACCGCTAAACAGTGTGTTGCGCAGAAGCGCGAGAATGCCCCAGACACTGAACATAACAAAGAGAGCGAGAATGCCCCAGACGAAATGCGCGCGCAGTCGTTCTGAATCATCTGTCTTCAAATGCGGAATAGCCGTCGCAACGCCGTAAAAATAAATGACGATTGCGAGAATAAGCGCGATGCCGATCCCGCCGTTGATAAGGTCGAGCGACATTTGCGTGAGCTCTTTGAAAGTCCGCGGCGCCGCGAGCGCGATCGCCGGAGCGAGGAGAAAAAGAACGACGGGGAGCCATCGCATAGAGGTCATTTGAGTGTCGGCGCTCCGCCCGCTCCCCCGAGAAGTTGTGTCACCGTTCCGCCGATGAGTGTTGCCAAGACCCACGCAGAGAGAATGAGAATGGCGCCAATGATGACCCACATGAAATTTTCGTGCGCCTCTGAGATCTTGCTTGAGTTGCCGCGCGCCATAATGTACTTGAAACCTGCGTAGACAATAAACACCGTGATAATCGGCAACGCGATCATGACGACGGCGCGCAGGAAGCCAGCGATGAAATTCTCAATGGAAGTAAATCGAAGCGGATTTTGGAGAGTGTTTGCTGGCGTATTCGAGTTGGTTAATTGTGCGAATACCGGCAGCGCTGTCGCCCAGAAAATAATCGCGAATGACGCGACAAAATAGCAGTGTCTCACAATCGCTTTTTTCAGTGTGATCATGTTCCCTATCATATCTCACGCATAGCCGCGTCCGCGCGCTGAACTGCTTCACCGATGCGCGCAGCCCCCGACGTGATGCTCTCTATCATATCGCGAAAAATGCGGTCGGTCTCGAACGGATCCGGATCTTCCCACAGGCGCGTGATAATTGTCATCTTATTGAAGAGATCGTCGTTTCCTTGCGCTGGCTCTGAAAGAACATCGCGACGCGCCGATGACATGCCGAGCGCGAGCGCGAGCGCTTTCGAGCCTTCGGGACTCGCAATGAGATATGCGGCAGTGAGTGCGCCACCGGGGTTTGTTGCCGTGCGAGGTACGGCAAACGCATACGCGTATCCGCCGCTCACCGAGCGTTCTGATTCGCGGATTTGCGGCAAAGGCGCGATGCCAAAATTGAGATTAGGATTTTGGAGGCGCAGGAGCGGCTCCTCGCTCGCGAGACCAACATACATGGCAAGATCACCCGAAGAAAATGCTTCGGTGCTCAGTTTTTGCGATCGATTCCAGCTGTAAATATCCTGCGAAGGATTCGAGAAGCTCGTGTAAAACGAAAGTGCACTTTGCGCCGGCTGCGCGATAGTGCCGGTGCGCGATTGAAGAGAGGGCTGCAAAGTGCCGACATTGTCGCGCGCGGTCACCGGACCTCCCGCCTGCAAAATGAGTGTGCCGATGATGTTTTTTGCATGCGCGATATTCGAATATTCCCCGAGCGCAATCGTGCTTTGCGTGAGCGAGCCGGCATCGTTTTTCATGCTGATAGCACGCGCGGCGGGTTGCAACTCGTCCCAATACACTGGCGGCTTTGCGAGCCCGGCGTTTGCAAACACGTCGCGATTCCAATAGAGGACGAACGGATCGACAAGGAGCGGCACCGCAAGAACACCGTCAGGGGCGAGGAATGGTTTCGCTGCTTCGACGAACATGCCCTCGAATTGC
>JBAQPT010000093.1:0-2821 GCA_049306055.1 Minisyncoccia bacterium
TCCTGCCGCCCATTCCTTTTGAATTCCCCCCGCGAAAAAATCAGAATGGAAACGGAGCGGCAGGGGCAGTGGGCGGGACGCGCGGTACTCCGCGCGTGGGGCGGGGTTCAGTCCACGCAGTCGAATCGTACCTCGTTGGCTAGCATCACCACGCGCGCGGAGCGCGCGAAGTCAGTCGTGCTGGCTAAAATAGGTTCGAGCGTGTTTTAATAGAGACTCAAGAATCAAAAGTGGAAATCATCGCGTTTTTATCGTACGATGCACCTCGCAGCCGGAGTAGCTCAGTGGTAGAGCAACACTTTCGTAAAGTGTGGGCCGGGAGTCCGATTCTCCCCTCCGGCTAATGGAATCAAAATTCGTCATGCTCATTGTGTCGGTGCCGGTTGAGCATGCCGATGTGCTCCGAAAAGTGATGGCGGAAGCGGGCGCGGGGAAGATGGGCAACTACTCGCACTGCAGTTTTTCGTATTCGGGCACGGGACGCTTTTGGCCAAGTGAAGGTTCAAATCCTGCCTTTGGCACGAAAGGAGAATTGAATGCGATTCCCGAAGAGCGCATTGAAATGCTCTGCGAACGCGCGGTCGTACAAGACGTGATTGCGGCGATGAAAGAAGCGCATCCGTACGAAGAGCCAGCGTATCACTACATCCCGGTGGAGATTTAATAGCAGGTCGTATCTCAACATATAAAAAGAATCGCCCCGACGATGTCGGGGCGCGTATCAATCTTTCTGCGCGAGCGAGCGGATCAGTTCACGATCCTTGTCCCGGAAATCCTCCAACATTTCCAGCTCGTTGAACGTGAAAAATCGATTCTCGATAACGAGCGTTTTCTCGAGTCGGCCGATGCGTGTGTACTGTCGAGGTGTAAGTGCGAGCGCGTACACGGAAGCGTACCCCGAGGCTCGTTCGACCGTCCTCAAAAAAAGAAACTTTCGCGAATGAATTGCCATCCCATAATACTGACCGAACCGGCGCTCGAGAAAGTCGTTTGCGAGCTCGTTCGTCCTTTTGTACCACCGTGGGAATTTCCAAGGCTAATCACCCGCGCGGTCCGTATGTCGCATGAGCATCAGGTTTTCTTCATGCGTCGCCATGAGTATGACAGAGTCTCTTTTCACGAGATTCTGATTCAGCATGATCAATACTCCTTTTAACCAGAGCGTAGCCGCTCCTTCTCACGTAATACATACCGTTTTTGTTGAGAAATGCAAGGAACGGTGCTGGTATACTCATTCGTATGCAAAAAGCCGATATTGAGAAGAAAATTGCAGAGATAGAGGCGGCGATGGGTGCGCCGGATTTTTGGACTGATTCTACGAAGGCGCAGGCGGTGATGAAGGAGTACCAGGATTTGAAAGCGGCTCTCGCGGGCGCGGCGGGGTTTGAAAAAGGGGATGCGATTGTCTCGATTGTCTCCGGCGCTGGCGGCGACGATGCGGAAGACTTCTCGCGGATGCTTTTTGCAATGTATCAAAAGTACGCGGCATCTAAAAACTGGAAAACGGGCATGATCGACTCAAACGAAAATTCGATGGGCGGCTTTCGTTCGATTGCGTTTGAAGTTTCCGGCCAGGGCGCATACGGGGCCTTGAAAAGAGAAGCGGGTGTGCATCGCCTCGTGCGCATGTCGCCGTTCAATTCCGCGGGAAAACGACAGACGTCATTTTCGCTCGTCGAAGTGTTGCCGAAGCTTCCCGACATTGGCGAAGCGCATATTCCGGAAGGCGAACTTGAAGTGACGGTTGCGCGAAGCGGCGGCCCGGGCGGGCAAAATGTGAACAAGCGCGACACGGCGGTTCGCATGACGCATACACCGACAGGGATTTCAGTCCACGTAACGAGCGAACGCAGTCAGCTGCAAAATCGCGAGAAAGCGCTGGAGATGATCCGTGGGAAATTGTTTGCGCTCAAAGAAGAAGAAGCCGCCCGTGATCGCGCGGGGCTCAGAAAGGGCGCGACGACGAAAATCGAATGGGGAAGTCAGATTCGTTCGTATGTCCTCCATCCGTACCAGCTGGTCAAAGATCATCGTACCGAACACGAGCGGCGCGACGTGGATCGCGTTCTTGAGGGCGACATTCAATCATTCGTTGACGCTGAGACAAAAAGCGAATAGTGCTATACTCGCGGCTGCGGAGGTATCCAATGGCGAAACCGAAACTCACACGGCATGCGCTTTGCTCGCACTGTCTTAAGTCTGTGACGCATACGCGACCAGCATCGGACCACGCGTGGCAGCCTGCCCTCCACGCGGATGCAGAGGGAAGAACCTGTCCACCGAAAGAAAAGAGATGAGGGCGGCCGAGCATACGGCCGCCTCTTTTTGTGTGAAGACGCGTTTTGACATCACGGATAGCGGGGTATAATGGGTAACAAGGCGTCCGTTGTTCCCGTCATGACTGCTATGTCTGATCGCCTCTTTTCTCATGATTTATTTTGATCGCGTGACGAAACTGTACAATGGCGGCCCGCCGGCTGTCATGGACATTACGCTCTCGATCGATCCGGGCGAATTTGTTTCGATCGTCGGTCACTCCGGCGCGGGGAAAACGACCCTCCTTAAGATGCTTTTTGCCGAGATTTTCCCGTCGGAAGGTAGTGTCTATTTTGGCTCGCGCGAGATCGCGGGCCTTACTGACAGAGAACTGCTCGAACTCCGCCGCAACATCGGTACGATTTTCCAAGACTTCCGCCTGCTTCCGACGAAAAACGTGTACGAAAACGTCGCTTTCGCGATGGAAGTGAGTGGTAAACACGACGACGATATTCAGGCAGATGTTCCGCACGTTTTGGAACTCGTTGGTCTTGCGGAAAAGATG
>JBAQPT010000094.1:0-35788 GCA_049306055.1 Minisyncoccia bacterium
CCCGCCATCTTTTCAGACGATCTCGTGATTACCTATAACAAGGGGAAGTCAAACGAATTTAATGCGCTCAAACATCTCTCGGCGGAAATTTATCCGCGCGAATACATTATTCTCTTCGGCCCGTCGGGTTGCGGCAAATCGACGCTCCTTTATACAATTCTCGGCGGTAACGCGCCGGACACGGGGCACTTATATGTGAAGGGTGAGGACATTTACGCGTACACTCCCGCCGAAATGAACCGCTATCAACAATCCACGATTGGCATCGTGTACCAGCAGTTCAACCTCATTACGTCGATTTCCGTTCTAGATAACGTTGCGCTTCCGATGATCTTCCTGAATCGTTCGGTCGCCGACAGAAACGCTCGCGCACGCGAACTGCTTCGACGCTTCGGTATTCCAGATCGTCTCGAAGATAAAACACCCGTCATGATGTCGGGCGGTCAGCAGCAGCGCGTTGCCGTCGCACGCTCTCTCGTCAATGACCCGGAAATCCTTCTTGCCGACGAACCTGTCGGTAACCTCGACTCTATTTCCGCAGAGCACGTCATGGATTCGTTCGAGGACATTAATGAAAAAGACCGCAAGACGGTCATCTTGGTTACGCACGATGCGAAATATCTGCCGTACGCGCACCGCGTTTTTTACATGCGTGACGGGCTTTTGCGCCGTATTGTCGTCAATCCAGAAAAGCCACAAGTAAAACGCACGAAGCCGGGGGAGACGATCGTCACCGAAATCGAGCAGCTTGCGCGTCTCTACCCATATGCCGAACCCATCGAATTGAAAGTGAAAAGCGTCGTGAATTTTGCTACACAGTCGATCGGTTTCACTGAATTGGAACGCCTTGAAAAATCAGTTCTCGAAGTGTTGAAGGGGATGATGGATGACACCATGTTTTTCGAGCGACTCATTCGGTCGGTTCGAGCGGGTGGCGTCGGGATGAATCGGGAAGAGGCAACAACAATGACCAATCGCGTCTTCACTCTTGCGCGGTATTCGCATGACGTCGCGCGTTTTCGCGAGGAGGTGCACACCGACACCTTATTCCTGCACCAACGCAAATTTATCGACCGGCTTATGTTGTTTCTCTCGGAAGAAATCGGCATCAAGTCGTCCGGCGTGCAGCTCGACATTTTACGGAACGCGGTCACTGAACGCGTGAGCGGCATAATCAACGCGGCGGAATTTGAAGAGCGATTGCTCTTGCCATTCAAGATGGGCGGAGCCGAATACGACGAAAAGATAGCGTATCTCGTGAGTCGGCATTTGGAAAAATTGATCGCGCAGGGCGGCTATCTTATCCGCGCCAACGAACTGCTCGGCGCGCATTCATAACGTATGCGAATTCAAGACATCACGATGCTCTCGACGCGTATGTTCAAGACGAACCCGTCGCGTACGTGGCTCACGATTCTCGGCATGGGTGTCGGCACGGGCGCCGTCGTCGCGCTCGTCGGGCTCGGCTTCGGGCTACAGAACATCATTCTTGAAAAAATCGTCTTTGGCGAATCGCTCCTTTCGCTGAATGTCGCAAACCCGCCGTCGCTTGCTGTCGCGCTTGATCAGGCGACGATCGACGAGTTCGCTACTAATCCGCTCGTCAAAGATGTTTCTCCGATGGCAAACTATCCGACGCTCGTCACGTTTGAAGGCCTCACCGGGAACGCATTTCTGCAGGGCATGCAGCCGTCATACTTTTTGTATACCGGCGCAAAAGCCGTCGAAGGGGAACTCTTTTCCAACGAAACGGCCGACGAAGATCGAAATTCGGTTATTATTTCGACCGCGATGCTGAAGCTGTTCGGTCTCGAAAATCCAGCAGATGCGCTCGGGAAGACGGTCACGTTTCGTGTTCTTGTTCCACAGCCGGGGAGCGAAGAAACGACCGAAATTGCCATTTCAAAACAATATAAGATCAAGGGTGTCTCCGAAGATGAGTCATCGCTTGTCGCAATTGTGACGCTTGAAGAATTCCAATCACATTTTCAAATCCAGCATTACGAACGCACGCAGGTGCGCGTGATCGACAGCGAATCGCTCGTCGCGGTCCAGGACGAAATCATCGCGAAGGGCTTCATCGTGACCGCGCTTTCAAAAACGGTCGAGCAAGCAAACAAAATCTTCCAAGGCATCCAGGGGGTGCTTGCGGTTTTCGGCGGCATCGCGCTCACGGTTTCTGCTATCGGTATGTTCAACACGATGACCGTCACGCTTCTTGAGCGCACGGCGGAAATCGGCGTCATGCGCACCATCGGTGCATCGTCTCGTGACATTGTTGTGCTCTTCGTTGCAGAAGCAGTTATCGTCGGCTTTCTGGGCGGTATTGTCGGCATCATGATTGGTGTCGGGCTAGGGTGGATATTGAACGGGGTACTCAGCGTTGCTGCGAGCAAATTCGGCGGCGAGTCCGTACGCATTTTTAGCTACCCGGCGGCATTCCTTATTTTTATCGCGACCTTCTCGGCGGCCGTCGGGTTCATTACGGGCCTTTTCCCGGCGCGTCGTGCCGCAAAAATCAATCCACTCGACGCGATCCGCTACAAGTAGCATGGTTATCCACATAAGCGAAAAAAGTACGCAATTCAAAATGGTACGATTTTGCAATAGTATGTTGCACGAACTCCGCACCTCCGGGAGCTTTTTTCGGTCACTACGAACGACCGAAGGAAAAATAACGCTTCTTTCGCTCTGCAGCGGTGCGTTCCTCTTAGCTCTTGTCGGCATCGTGCTATTTGAAACACCTGAGCCCGTGCGTGCGGACGATGTCTCGACCTCAGTAACCGTTTTGAATACGCCGCCAACATGGACCGTGAATGCGCAAGAATTAGTGGCGTCTGCAACATCCACGCCGACAAATTCGGGCGCGAATATTACTTGGATCGCAACAGCGGACGATTCCAGCGGTGACCGATACTATCTATTGATATGCAAGACCAGTGGTCTGCCGACGGCTAACGCAAACACGGCGCCATCCTGCAACGGCGGCGTTGCAAACCAATGGGCAGTTTCTGCCTCAACCACTGTCTCCGTGCAAGCTGCCGCCGCGACAACGACGAAGGAGACGTTCCCCTTTGAAAATGAGAAAAACGACTGGTTTGCATGGGTCTGCGACGGCAACGCGGCACTTCCGCGCTGTTTCGGCACCTTTACAACGGGCAATGAGTTCGGCGACAACGGCTCACCGTTCGTCATCAATCACCCGCCGGTTTTCGCTGCAACCGCGAATGATGGCCCGGAGAATCCGGGGGGAACGGTGACATGGTCTTCGACAAGCTACGACAATGATGTCTTAAGTGGAGCGAACGATCAGATCAGGCTCTTTGTATGTCGAGCGGCCGGTTTTTCGACCTCCACCGGATGCACTGGTGCGGGTGGCGGCTGGGCAACTTCCACTCTGACTGCAACGAATGCTGCGACTACGACCGACATCGTCGTTCCGACACGTGACGGTTTATACGACGCGTTTGTCTATCTTATGGACGAACATAATCACGCCGCGACATCGTCGTTCCAAGCATCAAATTCCTCGTTTACCGTCAATAACGTCGCGCCGGCACTCAGTTCCGCGACGATCAGCCTCGAAGATGTGGACAATGTCGGAAACCTTACGCTAGCAACCCCCGAAGGCCAGACGTCAGGTTTCGAGGTGCGATTTACTGCTACCGACAACAATAGTTGTCAGAACATTGTGTCGGGGAATGAACTTACCTCAGCCATAGCCAATATTTACCGCACCGGTGTCGGATCCACCTCATGCCAAGTTTCCGGCGACTATAATTCAAACAATTGTTACGCGAATGCGTCTCCGCTCTTTAGTCCGTACATTTCATGTACACAGGATGGCGGTTCATGCAGCGGCTCGTCAGACTCAACGGCGACATGGACTTGTACGTTTTCTGTCTGGTATAACGCCGATCCGACCGACGCTTCGACACCGTGGACCGCGGAAGGCTGGCAGACAACCGTACAAATCGGCGATGACGATTTCGCCACGTCGACCCTCACCGAATCGCTCTCAGGGAACGAAATGACCAGCTTCCTCGCCTTCAATGTCTCGCAGACGACGATCGCGTTTGGAAGCTTGGAACCGGGCCAATTTAACGATCCGCTCGCAACGACGACTGACCTTGTCGCAATAGGGAACGTTGGTCTCGACGAAGATCTCCACGGCGACACGATGTGTACGACGACTGAGTGGACCGGACCGGACACTTGCGATACAAACGGTATTAATCCGGCAAATGACATCCCGGTTAACAACCAGAAAATCGCAACATCATCCGTTGCCTATGCAGCAACAGAGGCATTCACGCTTACGGGTTCCTCAACGCCGACAGAATTGACCATCCGCGTCCCGAAGACGACCGCGACCTCGTCACCACAAGAGCGAGACACCTACTGGGGTATTAACATCCCAATCGCCATCACAACCGCTGGCAGTTACGAAGGGCAAAACACTATCACGGCGAAGAAGAGCGCGATCGGCTTCTGGTAAAAGCGCGATATATGCGCGGTATGCACAGACATCACCAACGGCCGTCACCAACGGCCGTCCTCGCGCGTGAGCGTGATACAATTTTTCGTATGGCCATTCCTACATGGCGGCTTTTTGGCGTTGTCACATTCGCGCTTTTTCTGGTATGCCTCAGCGCAAACAGCGTGCATGCGGGCTTCGGTATCACACCGCCGTATGTTGAAAATCATCGGCTGACTCGCGGCACGGTATACGAACAAAAAATCACCCTTGTCCGCTCCGACCCGACAGAAGATTTGCAGGCGGAAATCACTATGAACCTGCCGGAAATCGAGTCGTGGTTTTCCGTCGATCGCGGTAACAAATTCATCCTGCCGAAAGGATCAACGCAAATTCCGATTGTCGTTCGTGTCACGGTGCCCGACGATGCGGACTACGAGGCGCACCAAGGCACCATTCGTATTCGTACGTCGGCGCTCGAAGGGAGCGCGCCATCGGGAAGCGGCGTTACGATCGCGCTCGGCGCGCAAGTCGACGTGAATGTCGAGGTTGTCGATAAGATTTATGATTTCGAAGTACGCAAAATTCGCTCACTCGATCTTGAAGAAGGGCGGCGCAAATGGGGACTCTTTTTCCCCGGTAAAATCAGCTTTCTCATGACGATTGAAAACACCGGGAACACCGAATACGGGCCGACGAAGGTGCAGTTTGAAATTTACGACCGTGACATGGAAACACTGCTTGAAACGATCGAAAACACGAACCGCATAGAAAAAATTCCTCCGTTTGCGATCCAAGAAGTACTTGCCGAATTGCCGACGCGCCTTGTTGCCGGCCAGTACAAGGCAAAATACACGATTTTTAAAGGTGACGAAGTCGCCCAGCAAAATGTTATTGACCTTTCGATCAGCACGATCGGAGCCATCCCTGGCTACGAGGGATACGGATTTAACGGACTTTCTCTCGCGGACAAATTGAAAGTTGCGGCAGCGCTCGGCGTTCCTCTCCTTATTCTCGGCGCGCTTGGCGTAACACTCGTGCGCCGACGACAACGCGCGCATGCCCTCCGATCGTACTAATTTCCAGCTTGCGTACGCGCTCGCGTGCGTCGGCATCACGGCATTTCTGTGTACGCTATTCGTCGCGCTCACGAATTCCGCAAGCGCAATCACCGTACAGACGCAGGCAACGATCTCGATTTGCGGCGATGGTATTGTTTCTGCCGAGGAGGTATGTGATTTAGGGGCAGGGAACAATATTGGTATCTATGCTTCGTCCACGGACGAGCGTGTCTGCGCACCGGGCTGCATGAGTTACGGACCCTACTGCGGCGATAATGTGTTGCAGGTGCGATTTACCGAGGCATGCGATGACGGAAACAACACCTCGGGAGATTTATGTACGTCGCAATGCCAGACCGAAGTCGCGACGCCGCCCGGAAATGGCGGGAGTCCTACGGTCGGCGCCACCCCCTCGATTCCCGGCGCGACGCCGGGCGAAATTCCATCGATTACCGAGACGAAAGTTGTCATTCGCGGCAGGGCGTATCCAGGAAGCAGTGTGAAGGTTTTGCTCGACGGAAAAGCCTTTGGTGATACGCGCGCCGACGCAAATGCGGATTTTCAATACACAACGACCGAAATAACGCCGGGCATCGCCACGTTCGCGTTTATTGCGATGGATCCGAAGGGTTCCGAATCCATTTTGACGACGGTCGTCTTTGAAGTTGTGCAGAGTGCGGTCACGACGGTGGCGAACATCCTCATGCCCCCGACTATTTCCGTGAATGCTACACAAATTGATCCGGGCGAACTGCTGACAATTTCCGGGTATACCGTGCCGGAAGCAATCGTCAACACCGAAATTAATTCGGGGCGGAGGACAACGCTCTCTTCCGACGCAAGCACTGGCGGCGTCTGGTCGCTCCAGGTCGACACGAATTCGCTCGATGAAGGACCAAATACGGCGAAATCATCATTCGAACTCACATCGGCAGTACGAAGCGGTTTCGGCAAGTCCGTCAGTTTTCTTGTGGGGGAGGGCGCACTCGGGACACCGGGGTCGGCCGATATAAATGGTGACGACAAGATCAATCTTACCGACTTCTCAATCTTCCTCCTTTCGTGGGGTACCGACAATATTGCCAGCGACTTTAACAGTGACGGAAACGTCAACTTGGCGGACTTTAGTATTATGCTCTTTAACTGGACGGGGTGATTGAAAAACCCGCTATACTGTCACTATGCTTCGAACCATTGGCGCACTACTCTTGCTTTTCCCATTCTCCGTAAGCGCTGCAGCCGTGTATTTTGAGCCTGCAGAAGGAATATTTGGTCTTGGTGACACCTTTATCGTAAATGTCCGCGTCCTTCCGGACGAATGCGTAAACGCTGCAGAAGTGGAAATACAATTCCCGCCGCATTTGCGCGCCGTCGATTTTGGAAAAGGGGATTCCATCCTCTCACTATGGGTCGAGGAACCGCTTCTCGAGGAAGGTCGCGTCCGTTTCGCGGGAGGCATCCCCGGCGGCTACTGCGGCCGCATCCAAGGTGATCCAGCGCTCAGCAATATTCTCGGGAAAATCGTCTTCACCGTGACGGACGTAGGGCCCGGCAGCGCACAACTTAATTTTTCTGCGCAAACAGCGCTCTACTTGAACGACGGTCTTGGAACCAAGGTAACGCCCGAAATGCCAGGTGCGTCGTTTACTATTCTTCCGACACCGCAGTTGAGCGAGAATCCCTGGATCGCCGCAGTGCAGGCCGACACCATCCCGCCGGATGCGTTTACTATCGACGTCGAATCAACGCGCGGAGTTTTCGGCGGGCGGTACTTCATCGTGTTCTCGACGCTCGACAAACAAAGCGGCATTGATCACTATGAAATTTTTGAGCGCGGTGCCTGGAAAACCGTGACGTCTCCGTACGAGCTGAAAAGCCAGTCGCTGCGCGGCGGCATTCAACTGAAGGCGATTGATAAGGCGGGAAATGAGCGACTGGGCACATACGTCGAAGGCTCAGCACCGCCGCTTGAGACTCCGTACAGCACGATGCAGCTCCTTCTCGTTGCGCTCGGCGTACTTGTTGTCGTCGGCGCGGCGGGTCTCTACATGCGCCGATTGCATCGCGAGACGCCGCCTGCTCCGCCCGCATGATCCGTCTCGCGCTTTTACTTCTTCTCTTTCTTCCGCTATCCGTGAACGCCGAAAGCGCGCTCTTTGTCTCGCCCGAATACGGCGTGTATACGATCGGTGAGGAATTCGATGTTTCGGTACATGCCGACAGTGGTGGCGTGGACATTAACGCTGCAGAAGCGGAAATTACCTTCAATCCGACGGGGCTTGAAGTGCTTCGGATCTCGACGGACGGCTCGATTTTAAGTGCATGGCCGACGCCCCCGACGTTTTCAAATCAAAAAGGGACGATCCGTTTTTCTGGGTGGGCGAAAGATACTTACAACGGATCTGACGGCCTTCTTGTCACCATTCGATTCAAGGCGCTGCGCGTTATCTCCAGCAACGCCCATCTCGCGGCGGGGGCAATTCTTGCAGCAGACGGTCGCGGTTCGAACATCATCACGAGCCTGCAGTCGGGCATGTATTCGATTGAGCCAGAATTTGCGGACGCTGAAATTCCACCTGAGGCCGAAGGTGAGAGTGCCGAGTCACTTGACCCGATTGCACTGGCTGAGGCAGATCTCTTAAATGACAACGTTCTCGCGCCGCCCGAATTTACCGATTACAAAGATGTCGTCGAGGTAGGCGAGCGGATTATCGTGAACGGCAAGACGACGACCGATACTAAAGTCGTATTCTTTTTTTCTAAGGGGAACGAGAAGGATGATTTCAGCGCGATCACGAGCGATTCAGACGGCTCGTTTACGTTCATTTCAAATCAAGGCGCCGAGGCGGGCGTGTACCGACTGCGTGCCGCGGTGCAGGACGCAAACGGTCGCGGTTCGGAATTCGCGCGCGTAACGGTAACCGCGCGTTCGACTGGCTTGGCCGCTGCTGCGTCCGTGGGGAAGGATATGGCTGCAACCATTATTCCGCTCCTCTCTGTCCTCGCTTTCGCCGGTCTCGGCGCGGGATATCTCTATCACCGGCACGCAATCGAGAAACTCAAGCACGGCCGTCGGTCACATTCGTAATTGCGACAGAAGGATGGAAAGGTCAGCAAGCCCGAGAGTACCGCTTTTGTCGAGGTCGTACCGCGGGTTATACGGCTGCATAAGGTGTATTGCGAGGATCGACATGTCAGCGAGAGAAATGCTGCCGTCTTCGTTAAAATCAGCGTTCGATTTCTCCGCTTGTCCTCCGATCTCGATCGACTGTTCACCGGAAGCGAGCGGCGCACGATCGATAATCAAGAGCGTGAGCTCGCGCGCTTCGTTCGGCACCGCTCCGCCAGTCCCGTCGTGCGCAAAGAGTTCGGTATTCGAAAAGCGGATCGTCGCGCTGCCCGATTTTTTCGCACGCACCGTGATGGTAAGCACCGTGCCGACGCCGATAAAGCCACCTCTCTCAACGGTGCCGCCGCTGAAATGAATTTCACCCGTGTCTTCGCTGATTGACGTCTCTTCGGTCCAGAGGCTCAGAAACGATTTTGCCTTGCTGATGCCAACGATTTCTAGATATTCCGGCGGTACGGTCAATGTTGCGCCGAGTGCGTTGATTGGCGTATCAGCGTTAATCTTAATATCGAGCGAAGTTGTCGCACCCGTTGCAAGGACATCGCTCGCCTCGGGGGACAGAAAAACAAGCGCGTCCTTGCCGGTGAGCGTAAGTGCGCTCGCGACTACCGCGAACACGGCAATACTGTGCCCGACGATGAGCTTGCGGCGGTGCGTTTTCATAAATCGCTTCATCATGGGATTAGTGTAGCGTGCTCCGTCGAGCGGTTCGGAAAATTGAATGAAGCATAGTGCATAACCGAGAGCCGGGTTACTCAATCGAGGGTGCTGAAATGAAAAGGGAAGGTTCGGCAATGTCGATCACCGTATTCGATCGATATGTCTCGTTTTCAAATACTAATTCACGCGCTCGGTCATGTTCAAGGCGTACGCGGACGTGTCCGCCGGGGCCGATGCGGCGCAGAAGCGACTCAAGTGTTCCACCAACGGCAGGATCCTCGTCAGAAACCGTGAATGAATACCAGTCTCCCTCGCTGCCAGTGTAGCGAAGATATTTTAGTCCGTCGGAAAAAATGCGGAGATTGTCGAGCACCGGCCCAGTCGGTGCGATGTCTTTGTATTCAGCAGGAATGGTGTCGTTCGTAAAGCGTTTCCAGGGGCCGTGGGGAATAACGCTCTTCAATAATTCGCTTTTCGTCTCGACGAGCACGTAGGTCTCATCGCCGAGTGTTGTGGTATGGAGAAAGAATGCATGTGATTCATCGTTAAAGCGCACCGTCGTTGTCGCGAGGGTCTCATACCGACCGTTTGGCTCGTCAATACGGTATATGCCCTCGATGGTAAGCGTTCGATCGGAAAGCTCCGCCTCGGTGTGCACTGATTGCGTGTATACGCGGATTTGGGCGCTTTTCTCGATAATTTCGTACGTATGTACATCGAGTTCGGTGTTTTCCGCTTTGAGGAAGAGAAGGTACCCTCCAAGACAGAGTCCGATGAGAAGAAGCACTGCGCCGGAAAGGAAGATATTGTGGGGGATCGAGCCCATTACCGCTAGTATACGGGCTTTTTCGGCACTTTTAGGCTGGAAGCACCATTCATGATGAATTTCACGTACAAAAACATGCAAAGCAAAACCTGTCGAGTTGTCCACAGCGTGTCAACCAACTGTATTGCGGCAATTATATAATAAACCTGTCAAATCTCGAGGGTCGAGATATGACCACGCGGAGATCTCGACCCCCGAGATTTATATATGGGAAGCCAAAAAAGGGAAACCGATCAATTTATCTCACTCCGGGAAGCTGCCGAGATCTCTGGCTACACCGCTGATTATGTCGGCCAGCTAATACGCCGGGGAAAGTTGCCCGGCAAGCAGGTTTTCTCGAATGTGGCATGGGTGACGACCCGCGAAGCACTCAACGAGTATCTCGATGAAAAAAGCGATAACAATGAGATGCCAGTGGAAACGATAACGCTCAGAGACCGGCTTCTTTCAATCGAATCATTCACGCTCGTTATTCAAGCATTTCAATGGGGGGTTATTGCGTGTCTCTTCAGTATCATCCTTTTCTTTGGGTACATCCTTTCCGTGAGTGTCGATTACTCGATCAGCGAGAGGCGTATGCAGAACATTCCGTATGTTGAATAAAGGAATGCACCGAGCGCTTGTCGGAGGACTACTAGTCGCGTGTCTTTTCTCATTTGTGCCGCACGTCTTCGCGGCACCCGGTGTACCGAAAATAATCAACTACCAAGGACGTCTACTCGATTCTGGTGGCGTTCTCCTTGGTGGAGCGGGGACAGAATTCTGCTTCCGTTTTTCGTTCTACGATGATCCGACGCCGGGAAGCGGGACGAAGCTCTGGCCGTCGGGAAGTCCGTCGGTTATGACTATCGACGTGCAAAACGGTATCTTTTCAGCAGGTATTGGTGACACGAACATTGGCGGCGACACGCTCGATTACAATTTCCAAGACACCGATACGATCTATTTGAATGTTGAAGTTGCGACACAGGTAGGCGGTTCGTGCGCGGGCGGCGATGAATCGTTCGAGACACTTTCACCGCGACATCGCATTCTCGCGTCCGGCTATGCGATCAACGCGGGAGCTGTCGGTGGCTTTCTCGCAGCCCAGTATGCGACGGGAAATCAGATTCCCGTCCTTGCATCGGGAAATCTCACGCTCGGAGGCGTAAATCCGTTTATCAATGCGACAACGACGAACACACTGACGTTCCAGGGTGGTGGACAAGTGAGTGGCGATATTCAGTTCTTTTCCGCGGCAAATAAAATTACAGCAGCCGGCAACGCGACATTTGCCGGAAATATTTCCGCCGCAAGTTCGACGATTACACATGCAACATCGACAACACTCTTTTCGACGTTGGGGCGATTCACGACAGCGATCATGGATACGCTCTCAGCGATAACCGCGACGATTACGAACCTCACAACAACGAATTTCACTTCGACAAACGCGACGACCACGAATGCAACATCAACAAATCTATTTGCGGCGCAAGTTGCGTCGCCGTTTGCGACGTTTGGCACCGTTGTCGGTACGTCGAGTGCCGAATTTGCGTCGACAACAGCGCACGGCCGCTTCATCACCGGAAACGTTTTTGCAACATCGACAGCAACATCGACATTTTTCGGTCCGTTTTCTATCGGACTTGCGAATACATCGTACAAAGCATCGATTGTCGGTTCGACCACCGCCGCAACAAGCGCAACGGGTACCGCTATTCTTGCGGTCTCGAATACGAATCCGACGCTGAGTTCAGGGTCAAACATTTTGCGCCTCAATCATCGAACAGCGTTTGGAACGACCTGTACCTCAGCTTCGACATGCCCACGATTCATTGAGTATTTCGTCGGACTTCCCGATAACGCTGACACCGGTGGACGCGGCGTTGGAAGTCTTCGCCTTTCCACTGCGGGAACGGGCATCACGCAAACGTCCGGTGCGGCTGACTTTGCGGAATACATGGTGCTTAATTCCGCCGCAAGTGTTGGCGACATCGTTTCGCTCAACTCAAACGGTGAATATCAGCGCGCGGTCGCGGGGCAATCGCTCATCGGCGTTATTTCCGACAATCCAGCATTTGTCGGCAACGCAAATTTGGAGGATCAGCCGAATGCGTATGTTGTTGGCTTCGCGGGCGTGATTGAAACGACGGTGAGCGCCGCGAACGGGGAAATTGGCCCGGGCGATTTTATTGCCGCGTCGACGACGGCAGGCGTCGGCGTGAAGCTTCTTGAGTCCGGGTACGCGCTCGGCCAAGCGCTCGAAGGGTTCAGTGGTGGTGGCACGGGCACAATCTCGGTCCTTGTCTTTCCAAAATATATTGATGCCGCTGTTGCTCTCGAGAGTTACGGTGGTGGAGGCGGCGGAGCTTCCGGCTACTGGGATCTTGCGACATCGACTGGTGTCGTTTCGCTCGCATCGAGTACCTATTCGGTCGCTGTCGAAAATGCGACGATTACAAATGCGTCCACAACGAATATTTCAGCGAGCTACGCATCATCAACACAAGGGTTTTTCGGTTTGCTCTCGGTCGGTAATCTCACCGGGATTTTGCGCGCGACGGCGGGGGCGATTGCGACCGGACTTGTGAATCTTGCGAGCGACGTGACAGGAATTCTCGGAATCGCAAACGGTGGCACAGGGACCTCGACTGCTCCTGCGTACGGACAAGTCTTGGTTGGAAATGCGATTGGCGGCTACGATCTTGTTGCGACATCGTCGCTCGGAATCGTGAGCGGTGGCCTCTCGTTCGGATATCCGTTTAACGGTAACGCGACCTCAACGCTCCTCACGTTTTCCGGCGGCGTTCTTTCGACGGCATCGTCGACGATTGGCAATGGAACGGCGACGGGTGGACTCACGATAGCAGGGAACGCAACAACGACGGGCGTGCTCGCCGTGCAAGGCGCGGGCACTTCGCAGTTCGCGGCGGGTATTGATATCGCAAGCGGCTGTTTCTCTGTCGCTGGCGACTGTCTTGAAGATGGTGGTGGCGGAGGCAGTGGTGTACTTGTGAATATTCAGACGTTTGCGGTAAACGGCACTTATATTCCGTCAGCGGGTGCAGTAACTGCGCAAGTGATCGTAACCGGCGGTGGCGGTGGCGGTGGCGGTGCGGATTCTCCCGCAGCTGACACAGCAAATGAAACGGTAGGTGGTGGTGGTGGTGCAGGTGCAACATCGATTGTATTTGTCGACCTCACGTCAACGACCTCGGTGCAAGTGGCGGTTGGCGCTGCGGGTCTTGCGGGCGCAAACACGGGCGGCACGGGCGGAACCGGCGGGCAATCGCGCTTCAGCACTTTTGCAACAGCAAACGGTGGTGTCGGTGGTGGTGGAAGCGCGGTGAATGCGGCTTGTGCTGCGGGTTCGTGGGGAACTGCGGGGACTGGCGGAAGCGCGGCATCCGGCGATGTGAATATAAATGGTGGCGACGGTCACATTGGCGATTGTCTCGCGGAAGTCGTCTTTGGCGGTCTCGGCGGCGCTAGTCATTGGGGCGGTGGCGGTCGCGGCGGTCAGGATGCTGCAAACGTATGCGCTGCGGGCGCGACGCCGGGAGTCTATGGTGCAGGCGGTGGCGGTGCGACTTGTGAAGACACAGATGTTGGCGCGGCTGGTGGCGTGGGCGGCGGCGGAATTGTCGTTGTCTATGAATATGGCCCATACACGGGAGTAATGGGAATTGATGATGGTGGCACCGGAACGACAACGGCGCCGACCTACGGCCAGATGCTTGTCGGTAATTCGCTCGGTGGATACGATCTCGTCGCGACGTCGTCGCTCGGGATTCAAGGCGTGTTCTCGACAACGTCAGCAATGAATTTTGTGCACTCGTCGACGACAATTGCAAAGACCTACACCGCAAATGTATTCACTGCGCTTCAAACATTTGGAAACGCGTCGACAACAAACATTTCGGCAAGCTATGCCTCTTCGACGCAAGGATTTTTCGGCGCGCTTTCCGTCGGGAATTTGTCGGGCGTTTTAAAAGCGACAGCAGGCGTCGTGTCGGCTTCGCTTCTTAATCTTGCATCAGAAGTAACCGGTGTTCTTGGTGTCGCAAACGGCGGAACGGGATGGGCAAATATCGCCGCCGGTACGATTCTCACCGGAAACGGCACGGGCGCGGTTTCGACAACCACGGTCGGTTCATCACTTCAAATTTCGGATGGAACACTTTCATTGAATCTCGCGAATCCGAATATTTGGACGGGCCTCCAGACGATCAACAACGCATCGTCCTCCCAAATTTCAGTGACGAATCGTGCGTACTTTGGTTCGACCGCAACGACGACAATCGATTCGGCAGGTAACGTCGCGGTCGCAGGGACATTGAACGTAGCCGGAAACACCGTTCTTGGCGCCGCAACGACAACAAATCTTCTGGTTACTTCGTCGACGACATTGCAGGATTACACATCGCGCAATGCGACGTCCTCAATGTTGTATGTTTCGACTGCGCTGAGTGGCGCGGGGCTCAGTGCGTGCTCAAGTTCGGGCGACAAGCTTCTGTGGGATAGCGCGACGCGACAATTTTCATGCGGCGCGGATGCTGGTGCGGCAGGAAGCGGTCTCACGGCGCTCGGTCCTGTTGGGCAGCAACAAACGGGTGCGTCGCAGACATTTGCTACGTCATCTGACACAAACATCGGAATGACGATCACCTCAGCGGGCAACATACACACATTTACGACGATCTGGAACGGACTGCTCTCGGTTGCACGCGGGGGAACTGGCTGGGGCAATATCGCTGCGGGCACGTTGCTCACGGGAAATGGAACGGGCGCCGTTGCAACGACGACCATCGCTTCTTCGCTGCAACTTTCAGGCGGCTCGCTTGCGCTCAATGTCTCGAATGCGAATGTCTGGACTGGCTTGCAGCGATTTGGTAACGCGACCTCGACCAATCTCGAATCAATCAACCAGTTTGCACGTACAATTCAATCGACATCAACGAATGCGCTCGCGCTCCGCACGAATCTTTCGTCAACCGCGGGCCTCACGATCGGCGGCACAACAACGCCAAACATGCTCTCCGCCGACACGATCAACAATCGCGTGACGATCGGCACGGGCGGTGCGTCGCCCGTTGTTTTCGTGCTTGATACAAAAAACACCGGAGGGGATCCGAGCGGTATCGATGGAGCGGAATATTACAACAGCAACACGAGCGAATTCCGCTGCTTCAGTGGCGCGGCGTGGCGCACCTGTGGCGGTATCGCGGCGAGTTCGACCGGCGACGTGCAATTTAGAAACGCAGACGGATCGTTTACCGCAACGTCAAATTTCAACTGGTCACTCGCAAACAACGGACTGCGTATCGTGGGAATCGCGGGACAATCCACCGATTTGTTTACGGTCGCCTCCAGCACCGGAGACCAAATGTTTGCGGTGAGCAGTCAGGGCGTACTTGAACTTGCGACGACTACGGATCCGACACCGCCAGCATCTGGTCTTAGTGTGTACGCAAAGACAATCGCCAAGAGAGCGTTTCTGGGTACCGAAGGTCCGAGCGGTCTTTCTACTTCGCTTCAGCCTTTGTTTGCGCGCAATAAAATCGGTTATTGGAATCCGCCAGGGAACGGGACGACAGTTCCTGGGGTCTTTGGATTTACCGCGCCAACAGTTGTTGGTACGGCAACAACACGCGCTGTTGCCGCAACTAACGTGGCAACTCGTATGCGACGACTTGGATACGTGAGTTCCGCGACAGCAGGGTCACTTGCTGAAGCCCGAGTTGCGGCAGCTCAATATACGGTGGGGGATGGAGCGGGGCTTGGCGGGTTCACGCTCATTGTTCGATTCATTCCTTCGAATGCTGCTGCAGTGAGCGGCGAACGCTTCTTTATCGGTATGAGAAATGTGACAACCGCTGCAACCAATGTCGAACCGAACACGTTGACGAACACTATCGGGCTCGCACAGCTAAGTACGTCAAGTAATTGCCATATTGTTTACGGCGGCTCGGCTGCGCAAACAGCGATTGATCTTGGCAGCACGTTCGATTGCTCGACGCGCACTACGGAAGCATACGAGCTTGCGCTTTTTGCGCCTTCGAATGCTAATAATATTGTTCACTACGAGGTCACTAAATTGAGTACCGGTGAATCTGCGTCGGGCACGCTTACCGGAACGGCAGGAACAGCGCTTCCTTCTTCATCAACGTTGCTAGCATATCGAGCGTGGAAGTCGAATAACGCAACGGCGCTCGCGGTCGCGTTCGACATTGCGTCAATTTACATTGAAACAGACAATTAATAATCTATACGACGTATGAAAAAAATACTTACTCTTGTTCTCGTGTTCAGTGTGATGGGGCCCTTTTCATTCGCGCAAGAGACGGAGACTCCTGACATTGGAATAGATGAGGTTCAAGAAATTGTGACGGAAACATCCGCCACTGCGCCTGAGGTCGCGTCGGTGGAATCTGTGACGGAGCCAGTAATTCAGGCAACGTACAACACACAAGACGCGACGACGGGCGACACGATTGAAAATACAGAAAATCCTGAGACGGCAACAACGACGGAAAGCGAAATCGTCGCGACGATTCCAAATGTACCGAACGCGAGCTCGTCGGAATCCGTCCTTGGCACAGCGACATCGACCGCGGAAGAGGCGACGGATGAAGCGGAGACGGTCGAAGAAAATATCGTGATCCCCGGACCGGCGTCGCTTGAAGTCGTTGAGGAAAGTATTGCAGAAGAAGTTACCGAAGAGCCCGCGGTCGAAACGATGTACGTAGAAGAATTGCAAGCTGTCGAAACGGTCGCCGTCGTACCCGAGCCGGAATTTATGTTCATGCTGACAGGAAAGAATATTCCGACGCGCAAAAAACCAGCAATTCCGGGACTTTCGGTTTCGGGAGACATTGTCTCGACGAACATTAATCCGATCGTTGATAACGACGAAGGGAGCATGATCCTCTCTGGCGCATGCTCAGAAGCGTACTATGTGGTGCTGCTCTTTAAGGAAGCTGATGACTACGAGACTGATCCGCGCTCGTACGTTCTCAATAAAGCGTATTCCTGCTTAAACGGCCTCTATACCTATTCGCTCGAAGAGGTTCCCGAGGCGCTTCCCGACGGCACGTACTACTTAATGGTGGGCTCACAAGGCGAGCGGGGGATGTGGACGCCGATCACATCGCTGACAGAGGTTACAATTAGAAGGAATCCAGAACACGAACTATGAACGAAATCATTGATTACTGCATCGAACACGGCGTCAAAGCAATTGTCTTTTGGGTGGTGGGGGCGCTCGTCGTTTTCGCGCTTTTCGGTGTTTTCAATCTCAACGTCAATGGCGATTTTCCATCAATAGATAGTGACAAATGGCAGGCCGTTTTTCTTGAAAACGGGCAGGTGTATTTCGGCAGGCTCCGCGAGTATGATCAAAATTTCGTCGAGCTCACTGATGTCTACTACTTGAAAACTGCGGCGGATCTCGATACGGGCGCAAATCTCAATCTCATCAAGCTCGGCGGGGAAGTGCATGGGCCGGAAGATGAGATGTTCATTGCGAAAGACAGCATTCTCTATTTCGAAAATATGAAAGAAACGTCGCGTGTCGTCGAATCCATCGAGCGAGCGCAATAATCTATGCGAAACGATCCCTTAACAATCCGACTCAAAAAAGATTCCGAATGGCAGGAGCCGTCGCCGCCGATTCGACCGTCGCATTTGCCACCGCCTTCCACGCCGCGCAGAGCGCGCCGCTCGTGGCAAGGGCCGATTCTCGCTGGCATCGCGCTTCTTGCGCTCCTGTGCGTCGGCTATTTAATCTATCGCGTTTTCTTTCTTGATGCAGAGGAACGTGAGGCGCGCGAGTCGCAAGAGCTGGTCGATACCGTCGGCATGCTCATGCTGCTTCCCGCGGATGAACAACCAACAATTGCAACCGTGACGGATCTCGAGAGCTTGCGTGATCAGGAGTTTTTCCGCTACGCCGAGCTCGGCGACATCGTGCTCATGTATCCGAAAGCCCAGCGCGCAATTCTCTATAATCCGGACGAAAACAAAATCATCGAAGTAGCGCCGATTACGATCGACGTTCAATGATATGGTGCTTCGCCGCGCAGCCGCTTCAACACTCGTCGCCGCGCTCCTTGCGGCGCCACTTGCGTTTGCTGACGAAAGCGCGAGTCAGAATTTTCGCGTACAAAACGCGGCATTTAATGATTTTGGCGGCGTCGCGACCTCGGCAAGTTTTCAGGCAGTGGGAAGCGGCGGGGAGCTCGCTAACACATCGAGCTCGACCAATTTCACCCTCGACGCCGGGCATCTATATTTTGATTCGTTTACACCGCGCTCACACAATTGGCGCTGGTACGATGACGAGGAAAACGAAACGCCATCGAGCGCGTTCGCCGCAGAAAACACCGCGCCGAATACGATTGCTACCGCGAACGTGATTAAACTTCGTGTTTCTGTTGCTGAAGTCGCGGGCCTCAGTGCGAGTACAACGAAATTCCGCCTTCAGTTTGCAACGTCATCTGGTTTTACTAGCGGCATGTTTGCCGATGAAATTGGTGATTGCGGCGGCGGGTCGGAATGGTGTTACGCGGATGGTGCTGGCGTCGACAACGTACTCATCACGACGGCAACGCTCTCCGATGCTGATTCGTGCGTCGCGAGTGTGGGAGATGGATGCGGGACACACAACGAATCAGGAACCACGACTTCCGCGTATACGCACACCGCATCAACAACAGCGGAATACGAATTCACTATTGCAGAGTCAGGAGCAACCGCAAACACGACGTATTTTTTCCGACTCTATGATGTCGCGGCGAACATCGGCGTTCCACCAAACAGTGGTGAGACGTACCCAAGCGTCTCAACGGGCGGCGGCACGCTCTCATTTGCAGTCGCAGGCATTGCCTCGTCTACCGTGATTGAAGGCATAACGACTGATGTGGATACAACAGCGGACGAGGTTCCATTTGGAACGCTCGCGCTCGGAGCTACCACCACCGCTGCGCATCGCCTCACGCTCTCGACGAATGCGACAAATGGCTACCGCGTGTTCGTCTATGAACGTCAGCAGTTTCTCCAGCAATCGAATGCCGCAATCGAGCCTGTCTCGGGGACGAATGCGTCGCCCGTGAGCTGGGAGAGTGGTTGCCCAGGCTCCGTTGCCGGATGCTACGGGTATCACACAAGCGACGACGTCCTCGGAAGCGGGAATGCCGCGCGCTTCGCACCGGACAACACGTACGCCGGATTCAGCGGAGGTCCGGACGAAGTCGCCTATCACAGCGGGGCAGCGGAAAATCACGAAACCGACATCGTCTACCGTGTTGTCGCACGTGATGAACAAGAAGCGGGTGCGTATGAAAGCGCAATTGTGTTTATCGCAACACCTGTCTTTTAAGCTCTGGTATGCTTACTACAATGATTCGCATCGGTGCACTTCTTTCGCTTCTTGTTTTTGTGATGCCGTTCTTCGTGCATGCGGCGGATATGGAATTGACGCCGTTTGTGATTGATGAAAAAGCGAAGGCGCGCGACATCATCAAAAAAGAACTCACCATCCGCAACACGAGCAATCGCAAACTCAATTTGTATCCGGGCGTTAACGACGTCAATCCCGAAGACGGCAAGATCGTGTTCGTTTCCGCGGTCTCGGGCGAAGACCGCGAAGCATCGCTCGCAAATTGGATCGAACTCTCGCGCGGGGTTGTTGAACTCTCGCCCGGCGAGGAAAAAACGATGCCGTTTACGATTCGCGTGAATATGACCGCGCTTCCTGGCGTGTACCACGCGGCGATTTCTTTTTCAGAAGGTTCGACGCGTACGTCGGCGGAACAAAATGGCGAGCTCGTTACCTTGATGGTGAATGTGGAAATTCTTGCTGACATCAAAGAGTCGCTGCAGCTGAATAAATTTGCGACCGACAACTTTTTCCTCTCCGGCGACGATGTTCTTTTCGACTATCAATTGGAGAATACCGGTAATCAAGCGCTGCAACCGAAAGGGGAAATCAGGATTTACGATCGGCGCGGCGAAGAAATCGCGGCGGTGGAAGTAAATGGCGACGGAAAATTAGTCGCGCCGGAAGAAGTCGCGCAGCTCGCATCGGTGTGGAGCGCGGTCCAAGGGTTTGGAAAATATAAAGCGATGCTGAACGTGGAATATGGCGAAAGCCAGCTGGCGTCGGTCCAAGACACCGTCTTTTTCTGGGTTGTGCCATGGAAGCAACTCGCTCTTATGCTTACCGTAACTCTTATTGCCGTCATTATTTTCGCGCTCTACTTCCATCGTTGGCTTGAAGAGCGGCACATGCAAAAATTTGCGCTCGCTGCGGGAATTCCGATGCCACAACCACCTCCGCCGCAGGATCCGTCGGTTCATCGCCCGGGATTCTTCGGTCGTCTCGCGGCAAAGATAGCCCCACGAAAGTCTCCGCTCATGACTATGGCACAGACAGCGCCGCCAGTTGCGCACGTAGCACCTGCACCTCCTCCGGCGGCGCCTGCTCCTGCCGCCCCAGTTGTACCGCACGCAACTGAACTCACGCCCGCACCAGAGCGGCCGACGCTCAAAGAAGCATTAGAGCGCTCGCCGACGCCGCACTTGGACTCGTACACCGGCAACGTCATCGATCTCAAACAGCGACACGAAGCAATTCGGAAGTCTGAAGTGCCGCAATCAAGCGTGATCAACCTCAAAAAGCGCTCATGATCGTACGGGGGGTTATTGGATGCGCGGTCGTACTCGGTTTTTTTGCGGGGAGCGTCGAGGCGCAGTCGCTCGCCGTTACTGTTACGCCACCCTTGTTCCAACTGACGATCGGTCCCGGCGAAACGTGGGCGAGTTCGCTTAAAGTAGTCAATACGAATGCGTACGACGTTACGTATTTTTCAGAAATTGTTGATTTTGCAGCGGAGGGCGAAGCAGGGAACGGACGATTTATTCCGATCGTTACTACTGGTGGTGCGCACACCCTTGGCAGCTGGATCGAATTGCCGCAAGAATCGGTGGTGATCGGCGCGGGGGCGAGTGGGGAAATTCCCTTTACCGTGCGTATTCCTGCGGACGCATCACCAGGCGGACATTATGCGGCGGTTCTTGTGGGAACGCGGCCGCCTGGGGATCAATTGACGGGCTCCGGCGTTTCTATTTCGAGCTTCGTTTCGTCGCTTCTCTTTGTCCGTATCGAAGGTGACGTGCACGAGAGCGGACGTATCCGCGAATTTCGCTCCGACAGCACATGGTACGAGAATGCGCTCGCACAATTCGTACTCCGCTTTGAAAATACCGGCAACACGCACTTGCAGCCGCAAGGGGACATAACGATCTACAATATGTGGGGGAAGGAGCGTGGCAAGGTGGCCATCAATCAAAAAACCAATTTCGGTAACGTGCTTCCACAAAGCATTCGTCGGTTCGAGTTTTCATGGGACGGCGAGGAAGAAGCGTTTGACATCGGTCGCTACAGCGCCGTCGTGACGCTCGCATATGGGGAAGATGGAAAACAGAATGTGACAGCAACGAATTATTTTTGGGTTGTACCCGTCGTACCCGTAGCAACGACGCTCGGCGGGCTTTTCGCACTCCTCATACTTATGACGTGGCTTATTCGTCGGTATATTCGCCGCGCACTGTCGCTTGAACGTGCGCGAATGGGCATTTCCGAGTCCAGCCCACCGACATCGCCATCAATCAGTACTTTCGTACAGCCGATTCGCGAAGGCGTTGTTGATCTCCGACGACTCTCCGGCGCCGTTCCCGCAACCCCAGCATCCGAGACTGCCGCAGCGCCGCTCACGACGGGTCAGTTTGTCGGAAGGTACCGTCTTTTCTTCGTCTTTCTTATTGTTGTCGTGATCGGCTGCATTGGCGCGTGGTATTACTTCGAAAAAGCGCTCGCGCCGGAGCGGGCGTTCGAAATTTCCGCGATTGACGTCGGGGAAGAGGAATAGAGGCGCCGCCGTCCGTTTCGTGTACATGATGTACGTATGAAGTCATGCGATGTCCAATGCGTGTCACGGACGTCGCGCCCAATATATGCCTCAACAGAGCGATATAAGAGTTATCCACAATCTCACGTTATTTCAAGACACTTGTCCAATATTATCGGATACAATGCGCCGTGTGGGGAAACCCACAATCGCGACATCAGCCCTTTGACGGAGAAAGAGCGTCAAGCGGTCTCTGGTTTGTGCGAGGAAACACAATACTAGCTAACCGATTTGTTACTTACCGTTCGTATGAACATTTTTAATATCCGCACTGGAGCTGGGAAGATCAATCTGACGATTCTCGCGCTTCTCTCCGTCCTCATCTGGGCAACAGGCGCACCGGCATTCCTTTCATCGGCAAATGCAGCCGCGCTTACGAACGTAAGTGATACTCTCACCGATTCCGATTTGAACGTAGCTTCAGCTCATCGATTGCTGTTCACAACAGTGACAGCGCTTGATGCTGACGACACGATCGAAATTTCTCTCGACCCAGGCAGCGATGGCGACGACGATGAATTCACCATCAACAACCTCGGCGCTACCGATTTTCATTCAACAACAACCGTTCGCGTCGTCGGTAACACGGTCGGCGCATGTACCGGTTCCGCAAGCGAATTGTACGTTTCCACCTCGACCGCTCCGGATGACAAAGTAACGCTCACGGTCTGTACTGGCGACAGCGTTACGCCGGGGATTATCGGCTTCACCATGGGCGCGACGTCGACTCCGAAAATTACGAACCCAAACAGCGTCGGCTCAGAAATCATTCTCATCCAGACACGCAACGAAGGTGGACAAGCATCAGCCGACATCATTGATAGTGCAGAAACCCGCGTCGCGATCATCGATGACGTGACGGTTACCGCGTCTGTCGATTCAACCTTTACCTTTACGATTACCGGTGTCGCAAACGGGCAAGCAGTGAACGGCAGTGCTACGACAACGTCGACAACAACAACCGCGACACTCATTCCATTCGAAACACTCTCGCCAAATAGCTCGAAAGTCCTGGCGCAGGATCTTGCCGTAACGACTAACGCCGCAAACGGCTTTATCGTGACCGTTGTGCAAGATCAGAACCTCACCTCGTCAACGGGCGCTGACATCGACCTCTTCACAAACGGCGCAACAACTTCTACGCCGATCGCATGGACAACACCGACGAATACCCTGAACCAAGAATGGACGTACGGTCACATTGGTATCACGAGTGAAGACGCAGACTTGAACAGCAACGAATTCGGCACTGACCTCTGGGCAGGTAACTTCCATCTTCCGCGTCAAGTCTTCAGCCACACCGGGCCATCGGATGGCTCTACGCCGAACCAAGGCTCGACACGCGTCGGCTACCAGATCGAGATCGACTCACTCCAAGAAGCGGCCAGTGACTACACCAACACGCTTACTTACGTCGCGACGCCGACATTCTAATGAATACTGCGCCATCGTTAGAGAATAAAAACGATGGCAGTGCAAGGAATACCTATGATAGACTCGGATGTGTCATTCTGAACTCTGTATGACCAACCGGATCACGGTATCCCTCGTACTTCTTCTCGCACCGTTTTTCGCGGTGCTTGCTCCGGCTTCGTATGCTGTCGCGCAGGGCGTTGAAGGTCTTCAAATCAAGCCAGCAGTCATTGAAGATAGAGCCGATCCGGGAGAGACATACAACTTTACCGTAAACGTCACGAACGTTTCCGAAACTGAGAGAACGTTCTACCTTACTGCACAAGACATTCGTGGGCTCGACGATCGCGGTAATCCGCTCTTCGCAGAGCCAGGTGAAGGTACGCCCTACGAATTAAGCGGATGGGTGTCGTTCCCTGGGGCGTCAATTACGCTCAAGGGCGGCGAATCTCGCAATGTTCCGATCACGGTGCGCGTCCCACGTGAGGCCGCTCCCGGATCGCACTTCGGTGGCGTCTTTTTTGACATCGAGCCGCAGCAGGCGGAATCAACGGGCGCTGCGATCGCGCTGCGTGTTGGCAGCATCATCGCACTCCGTATTTCAGGCGATACGACGGAAGATGCGCGGTTGCGCGAATTCTCCACAGAAAAGCGCATCTACAGCACTCCGAATGTCGGCTTTAATTCTCGCGTCGAAAACCTGGGAAATGTTCTCTTGCGTCCACACGGACTTATTGAAATTACCGACATGCGCGGAACGAACGTGGCGACGGTGCGCGTGAACGACACCGGCGCGCCGATTTTCCCCGAAACCGATCGTGTCTTCACGACTTCGTGGAATCATGACGGCTTTGCATTCGGTCGCTACCAGGCGATTGTAAGTCTTGTCTACGGCGAAGACGAACGAAAGACGATTACCGGAACGACTGCGTTCTGGGTTCTCCCCTTGAAGCCGATTTTGACTGTACTTGGGACATTTCTCGGTATCGCACTCGTTCTCTACTTGTACATCCGTATGTACATCCGACGTAAGCTTGGCGAAATGGGCGGCAATCGATCGAACGCTGATTACTACGAGCGTCGCTATCAACGATCGGCGTCGCGCATGATGTTGGTCACTGCTGCAATTTTTGTCATCGCCGTTGTCTTCCTTGCACTTCTGTTCGTGATGTTTGCGTAGGCGGGTATGCGGGCATTGAGGAGTACTCCCGCGACAACCTTCGCCCTTACGGTTGCCGGAGTTCTCATAGCGTACGGTCTTCCGAGCGCTCCAGAAGTTGCAAACACTATTAGTGCGACGGCGAGCGCAGTCGTCGGCGTTACCGCGGCAGTCGGGGAAAATCCCGATAATGCACTTGCCGAAGCTTTGCGCGCGAAAGAAGACGAGCTTGCCGCGCGTGAGAGGAATCTCGATGCGCGCACGCCGTCGCCGCGGGAGAGCGATCCGCTCGCGATGTACAGTTTGATTCTGGGGTCGGTGCTTTTTGCGCTTGTCGCGGTCAATTTTTTCTTCGATTTTCGACGACGACGCACTCCGTCCGGTACTATCTCGCTCCGCACCTGAAATACTGTGCGATACTGTGCGTATGAACTCGGCGCGAGCCGCGTGTTTTGTTGTGCTATTTGTCGGCGTTTTTTTCGCGCCGCGCACTGACGCTGCGGCGCTCATTCAGGTACGTGATTTAATCTCAACATCGCTTCCCAGCGCGACGACGACTGACCATCTCATTGAATTTACACTCACCAACGCCGTGCCTGTGTCGGGGCACATTACGCTTACTGCGCAAAGTGGCGCTTATACGCCGCAAACTGGCTTCGATTACACCGATGTAGATATGCTGATCTCAAACGGCGGCGCTTTTTTCGATCGTACCCTTGCTGCGACAGCCAGCGTGGCGGCGGACGGTGTCAGCGTTTCCGGCGCGGGGGTTATCACGATCACGCTCGGGGATTCCGCGATTCCCGCGGGAAACCGCGTGCGGATTCTGCTTGGGAGGAATGCGTCGCATGGCGACGTGGGTGATCGTTCGATGATTAATCCGATCACACCTGGTTCGTATCGAGTCGTCATTACAACATCGACCGCAAGCAACGTTGCGCTTGATAGCGCTCAAGCAATGATCGCGATTGTTCAGCCGGTCCAGGCCGCCACCTTCGCGCCGCCGACAGCTCCCACGCGCTTTAACGGTATGCCGACAACGACCGTTGCGGCGAACAACGACGAAATCGAACTTTCGCTCGAAACTGACGAGCCAGCCACGTGCCGGTATGCAACAACGACGGATATTTTGTACGACGACATGGAAAATGAATTTACGTCGGCGAGTACCTTGCACTACACGACGGTGACAGGGCACGAAAACAATACGTCGTACATATATTACGTTCGTTGTGAAGATCAGGCGGGCGCCGAAAACGATGATGATTATCCGATTTCGTTCTCGCTCGACGTGACACCGATCAGTAACACGTCGACCGGCATTGGTGGCAGTGACGGCCAAGGCGGCGTGGGCGACATTCCTGGTGGCAGCGCCGTTTTGTATCTTGCGGACATGTCGATCAGTGGTTTTGCGCCTCCGGGGAGTACGGTCCACATGCTCCGCGACGGCGCGGCGATCTCAACGACGATTGCCAGTGGAAACGGGAGCTTCACCGCGGATTTTCGCGGACTTGAGCGTGGTGCGTATACCTTTGGGATGTATGCAGAAGACAGCGAAAAACGGCTTTCATCGACGCATTCGGTCACCATGACCCTGGAGTCAGGTACACAAAACGAACTCACGAATATTATGATTCCACCGACGATTTCGGGACCCGCGACTGCTGCAACCGGTGAGGAAGTTCGTCTGCGCGGTGAGGCGCCGCCGGGGAGCTCCATCGACGTGTATATTCGCGGCGCTTCAAATCAGCTTATTTCTCTTACCGCTTCCACAACCGCGGTAGGACGATGGGAAGTCACGGTCCCGCGTGGACGATTGTCGCGCGGTGCCTACGATGCGCGAGCACGAGCAAGCATGAGTGGGCGCATTAGTATGTTTAGTAAGCCTGCTTCGATTGCGGTTGGTGGCGCCGCGGCGTCGACCGGCACGTCTGACGTTAACGGCGACGCGAAAGTGAACCTTGTGGACTTCTCGATTATGCTCTCCGCGTGGGGGACGGACGAGGCAAGTGTTGATTTCAACAGCGACGGCACGGTGAACTTGGCCGATTTCTCCATTCTCTTATTCAATTGGACCGGGTAAAATGACGCTATGACGCGCTTTCTTTCTATACAATTCCTCGTTCCGACGATCACGATGACGGCCATGCTTGCCGCCGCTATCTATGGGATATTTTTTAAGTTGCCACCGGAAAGTGCAGAAACGTTTACGGGCGAATACGAACTGACCTTGAGCGACTACGAAGGGGAGGCGGTGGAGCTTGCCGATTTCAAGCGCGACCTTCTCGTCGTCCATGTATGGGCGTCGTGGTGCCCGTATTGTGGCGAAGAATTGCAAAATCTCATGCGTCTGAAAGATGAGTACGAAGACATTGAAGTTCTCGCGGTGAACCGCGCTGAGTCGTTGAGCGAAGCGCGCGCGTTTACGGATTTGAATGGCATTGATACAACCAAGATCAAGCTGCTCATTGATGACGACGATTCGTTTTACAAATCTATTGGCGGCTATGCGATGCCGGAGACGTTGTTTATCGACACCGGCGGCGAAATCCGCTTTCACCAGCGAGGACCCTTGAATATGGAAGAGGCACGTGTACAGGTGCGAACGCTCCTCGGGGAGTAGCTCGCATTTTGCGTGATGGTTTGATACTGTACTACGAATATGAGCAGCGCGCGGATGTGGCTTCTGGCAATCATACTTCTTGGGGTGCTCGGCGGGGCGGGGTGGTATGTGTTCCAAAAAGAAGACGTTGTTGTAGAGATTCCCGTCGTTCAAGAAATAGTCGCTGAAGTAAAAGGCCTGCAACCGATCACGCCTACGTCGCGCACGCTCGCGCTTGGCGACGAAGAGGTCGCATCGTTCCGTCTCGCGGAAGGTTTTGATATCAACGTTGCCGCGGAAGAAGTAGGGAAGGCGCGCTTTATGGCGCTTGCTCCGGACGGCAGGCTTTTTGTGCCTGACATGGTCAATTACAACCTCTCGCACCAAGGGAAGCTCAACGTCCTTGGCGGTTTTGATCCGGCGACGGGCACATTTGCAACAAAGCACACGTATCTCTCGGGTCTCCGTACGCCGAACAGTGTTGCGTTTTATCGCGACGAGAACGGAAAGGACTGGCTCTATCTCGCGCTCACCGCGCATCTCGTGCGCTATCCGTACAAAGCGGGCGATACGAAGCCTTCCGGTCCGCAGGAAATTGTTGCGGAATTTCCGAATTCGCAGTCTCCTGGGGAGGTGAGTGTCGTTTGGCATATCACGCGGACGATCTTTTTCCACGAAGGCCGCGTCTATGTTTCGGTCGGAAGCGGGTGCAATGCGTGCGAACAGCTCACGGGGGACATGCGCGCGATGATTTATAGTATGAAGCCGGATGGTTCCGACAAGAAAGTGTATGGCGACGGGCTCCGTAACACCGTCGGTATCACGATCGCGGAAGGGGAATTGTATGCGACGGCGAACGGTGTTGATCATCTCGGTGAAGATGCGCCTGAAGAGATGATGTATCACGTGGAGGAAGGAAAAAATTACGGTTGGCCGTATTGTTACGCGATGGATGGGAAGATGGTTTCTGACACATCGCGCACGTGGGACAACCCGAAGGATTGCGCCTCGGTTCCGTCGCCGCTCACGACATTTGAGCCGCGCTCGGCGCCGCTCGGCCTTCGCTTTTTCGATTCGAGTGCGCATCCGGCGCTTGCGGGTTCATTTCTCGTTGCGCTTCATGGTTCGTTCGAGGCGCATATGCGCTCGGGCAACAAAATCATGCGTGTGACGCCTGAGGGTGAGCAAAGTGTTTTCATGGATGGATTCCAGAAGGCGGATAGTGATGAGCGTTGGGCGCGGCCGGTGGATTTTCTGCAATACGATGCGAACTCATTCTTTTTCTCGGACGATGAGGGCGGACGAATCTACTTTGTTCGCGCGACCGGTGCGTAGAACCTGCCCCGTGAGATGGCGGCACGCGCCTATCTCGTGGGGCGTGCTACAGTTAATTGATGCTCAGGGGAAGCGTTCTTCTCTTTGTTTTTGCTGCTGTCATTTTTGTACAGCACGATGTCGCGCGTGCGTACTATAACGATTCTGATGTCATTGAACTGACCGATGTTCCGCCGCCGGTAACGGAACCGCACGATACGGGTGGGCAAGGCGGCGGAGGCGGAGGGGGCGAACCGACGGACGGTTTGCAGAGCAGCGACAATTTTACGCCGGGTGGAGGGGGCTCAGGCGGATCGGGCGGTACGACAGGAGGCGGGTCGGGAGGTTCAGGGGCTGGCTCTGGTACGGGCGGCAATGCAAACGAAGAAGATGTTTTAGAAACACTTTTGAGCAACGGCGCGATCGATGGATTAAGTTCCTTTGGCGACGATAGTATTTTAGGGAACGGCCCCGGTTCGGGAGCGTTTACGATTAACGGTCAGAAAGTGCGGGAAGTGCTGAATGGGCGCACGGATCTGCAAGATATTTTGTCGAATTGGAAAAACTTGCGTACGACACAGGGCTTGGCTCGTGAGTATGGGCTTATCGCGGCATCGACCGCACTTTCCGATGCCAATGTGGAAGAGATTTCATTTTCCGCGGACGCGTTTGAAATAAAGTACCGTTCGCGAGGATATCTCTTGGCGGTTATTCCGTGGACGTTTCCGGTACGGGTGACGGTTATTCCGCAGGCCTTGGAAGGGTCGCGCGCAAAAGTGCAATTGCCATGGTATCGCTTTTTTGTGCGCGAATTTTTCACCGTGCGCGGACTTACGACGGACGTTGAAAACACACTGAAGGCTGCGGTTGCCGAAGCGGGCGCGGCCGAAGACGAACGCGCCATCCTCTTCAATGCCGTCGCAAGTCTCTTGCGTCAGAAAGTCGGAACGGTTGGTGACTCGGTGATTTTGGGAGGCACTTAGGCGGTCCGCACCGCGCGAAGGAGCCAGAGCGCGACAATCGCGCCGAGCGTTGCGACGAGGAGGCTATAGAGATTGAAGCCGCTCACTCCTGCGCTGCCGAACATATTGAAGAGAACGCCGCCGATAAGCGCGCCGACGACGCCGACAATCACGTTTCCAATAATGCCTTGTGAGCCGTCGGTGCCCATAACGAGCGATGCGATCCAACCCGCGATGCCACCGAGAACGAGAAATGCAATGATTCCCATACAATTTTGTTATGACTAAACAGCTCGATTGAGCCGTTTGAATAATGAGCGCATGATACGGAGAAGTGTATAAAGGGACGATGAAGAAAATGCGCGTTCGTTCATGAATGTTTAATCGTGTCGTGCATAGAATGCAGATCTGATGCGAATTGCACAAATCGCGCCGATCGTTGAACGCGTGCCGCCTAAAAAGTATGGCGGCACGGAGCGTATGGTGCACGCCCTCACCGAAGAGTTGGTGCGACGAGGTCATGAGGTGACGCTCTTTGCGAGTGGGGACAGCGAGACAAGTGCGAAGTTGGAAGCTGTGTATCCGCGCTCGCTGCGTGAGGCAAAAATAAAAGACATGTATGGCACCAATACGTGGACGTTGCTGAATCTCGGACTCGCCTACGAAATGCAGGATGAATTCGATATTATTCACGATCATCTTTCGCCGCTCTCAATTCCGACGGCGAATATGGCAACGACACCGGTCGTTATGACGATGCACGGCCCGTTCACGGCAGACAACCGCGCGCTCTTTCAGACGTTGCGCACGCCCTACGTCGTTACGATTTCTGAATCGCAAATGTATTCGCTGCCGAATTTGAATCACATGGGAACGGTCTACAACGGACTTCCGATGGAGCAGTATCCGTTCGGTGAAAAAGTGGGGGACTATCTTCTGTACGTCGGACGCATCGCGCAGGAAAAAGGCGTGCATGTTGCGATTGAGGTCGCGCAATTTCTTGATCTGCCGCTCATTCTTGCGGCAAAGGTTGATCGGTATGATTTGGCGTATTTTCGCGAACAAATCGAACCGCACCTATCCGACCGCATCCAATGGATTGGAGAAGTAGATGAGGATGAACGAAATAAGTTGATGGCTGGCGCGAGATGTTTCTTGCACCCCGCGCAGTGGCGCGAGCCCTTCGGGCTCGCGCTCATCGAAGCGCTTGCGTGTGGCTGCCCCGTTGTCGCGTTTGATAAAGGATCGATTCCGGAAATTGTGGAAACTGGCGTGACGGGGTATGTCGTTCACGACACAGAAACGATGATTGAGGCCGTGCAAAATATCGGCGCGATTGATCGCAAAAAATGTCGCGAGCACGCGCTCAAAAACTTCAGCGCGTCCAAGATGACGGATGGCTACGAAGCGGTGTACAAAAAAATTCTGGAGAAGGGAGTGTAGGGGCATTCCAATGATTAGGGCGCCCAAGACCGCAAAGGTCGCCCCGAACACGACCTAATCAACAACTCCTTTGTCACATCTATTGCGCTAGGTCTCGCCACTCCTTTATTTGCTGCGCAAGGTTCTCTCGACCTTTGGGTCATAGGCGCCTTTGTAATGCCTAACGTGCGCGGCGTTTGGTCTAACGAACGTTAGAAAGCAAGTCCATGTTCGATATGGGTAGCGAGGAGGGAGGCAGCCGCACGCTTCACGAGGGACAGCTGGCGAGGACGAGCCCGAATCGCAAGCTTGCGATTCGGGTTTGCCCGAGGGAAGCGTGCGGCTGCATGCCCGACGAGCGCACGGATGTAATCAAAAATCGTAAGTGCCGTATGTAACTACACAAACACCCGCTGGCGACGCAGATACGACGTGAGATCCGGCACCGGAATCGCTTCCTGTGAATTTGTCGCGACTTCGCGCACAAGAACCGTGCCTTCAATCGCTTCTTTGTGACCCATGATGAGCATATGTGAGATCGACATCGTCTTCGCTTTTTCCATTTGTTCGTGCAAGCGATCGTGCATCAAGGATTGTTCAACAGGAATTCCTGCGCGGCGAAGTGTTTCCAAAACCGGCAACACTTTACGACGTGCCTCGGGCCCGAGGTGCGCAAAATATAGAACCGGATTCATGCGTCGTCCCGTTTGCACTTTGTTTTTTCCGCGAATTTCCGCCATCACGACCGCGACGGACGCGGGCATCGGCGCACCAGTAAGCCGCGCCGCGAGCGGATCGTATCGTCCGCCCATCGCAAAGGGAACGCGAGTTCCGCTTTCAGTATCAAGTGTTGAAAGTTCAAACAGTGTATGCGACCAAAAGTCGCGTGAACCCAAAACCGATGGCTGCAACTCGTACGGGACGCCAGAAATTTCGAGATACTCCAGCAAGTCCCAGAAACGGCGACGTTCTTCTTCCGTCAAATATTCAACGCTCTGCGGCGCGCGCGTCATCGCCGGATGTCCTTTTTCGTGCAATTGAATGAGCGTGCCGAGCGGATCTTGTGCTGCACGCGGCCGAAGCGCGGGCGCGATCGAATCGATGTGCTTGCGGAGGAAGTGGCCAACATCACGCACAAAACGATTCGACGATTCCAAAGAACCGATCGAATTAATCGCGAGCATGCGTTGTTCGATCCCAAGTTCTTCCGCGATCGCGTTTACAACGACAACCAAGAGCGCTTCCGAAATCGCACTCGGCGCGCCGAGAATGTGCAATTCAAGCGCCATGCACGGCAGCGGTGAACGAAGTCCGGCCGGATGCTTCACGACACGCCAATAGAGCGGGCTTTCGTTGGGTGCGCGATTTACCGAAAGACAGAGGCGCGCGCCTTGCATCAAGGGCTTTTCATCTTTACGCGCAAAAAGGATCTCGGTGTTTTTGTTTTGCGGCGGAAGGGTGCGCCTTCCGCGCTCGAGCGCTGCATCAAGCGGAAGAAAACCGTAATACTCGGCAGTGCGAATCGCTCGCGTTATCAAGCTCGCGGTATTATCTACACGTGTGTTTTTGATTTGAATCACAGCGCTTCAGCCGGATAGGTTGCCCCACCCGGAAACGTGCCAATCGAATGCAAAGGAAAGAGTCGGACGAAGACGTTGCCGACGATATTTTCTTCGGGCAGCGTTCCCCAGACGCGCGAATCGCTCGAAACGCGGCGGTTGTCGCCGAGAACGAAATATTCATTTTCGCCGAGCGTCGTTTCCGTGCCGGTCGGTCCGCCCAAATTGTCTTTCGAGAGATAGGGTTCGTTGAGAACGAAGCCGTCTGGATGCGTGGTATTTGTGATACGCACGGTTGTGCCTTCAACGGAAACCGTTTCGCCGGGAAGTCCGATGACGCGTTTGATGAGCGTACGCGGTCCGCGCCATTCGCCCTGCAGAATCCGCTTCCATGGCGAACATTCGCCGCTATTCGGGAGACAAAAGACGATGACGTCGCCGCGTTCAGGGGAAGAAAGGTCGTAGGAGATGCGGTCGGTGATCAAATAATCCCAATTATCGAAGGTTGGTTCCATTGATGCGCCCGAAACAACGTAGGGTGCGGCGACAAAAAAGCGAACGAAAAGCGCAAGAGCGAGTGCGAGTGTCACATACCACGCAAACGAGCGCTGTGATTCAGCCGGAGCGGAAGGAGAATGATCCGTTGATGCATCTGTGTTCATCAATGAATCGGACATCGCACGTACTATATAGCATCTCGCACGTTGACACAAAGTATTTCGAGTGTTGGATGTGCATAATCTTCATTTTCGATGTAAAATTTGTCGCATGCATTTTCCTAGTCCCTATAACCTGACACCGGAAACCTATTTTCTATGACATGGGTCATTGTTGGTCTCGGAAATCCTGATGACGAGTATATTCACACGCGCCACAACGCCGGTCGCATGGCAGTTGAGTATTTTGCAAAGCAGCACAAGCTCGACGAATGGAAAGATGATAAGAAGTCACGCTCGTTTCTCTTGCGCGGCACGCTCGGACGGGCGCTTGTCGCATGTGTTTTGCCGAATACCTACATGAACAAGTCCGGAACGGCGGTTGCGCATTTTGTAAAAAGTATAAAAGCAGCGGAAAAACTCGTGGTGGTGTATGACGAGCTCGCTTTACCGCTCGGCAGCATCAAAATTTCGTTTGATCGCGGCAGTGGCGGACATCGCGGTATTGATTCGATCCTAAAAGCGATAAAGACGCGCGCATTTGTGCGTATTCGCATCGGTATTTCGCCGACGAACGCCGCGGGAGAGACAAAAAAGCCACAAGGCGAGAAAGATGTTGAGAAATTCATTCTCGGCGAATTCAAATCGACGGAACTTGCAGCACTGAAGGCCGCCTTGAAGCGCACGAACGAAGCGCTTGAGACAATTATTACGGACGGCCGCGAGAAGGCGATGAATTCGTTTAATTAAAGACGCCGTTCAAAAGTTATACACAAGGAACGCGCTGCTTCAGCCTTTCTTCATGAACGCGCGTTTATACTGCGCACTATTATATACAGCCGCACGAACGGGGAGTCGTGTGTTAGACACATTAAACTCTTATGGGAAACAGAGTGACGGCAGCATCTTTTATCAGCATTATGCTCGCGGCGCTTGTTGCCGCGTTTTTATTTAATCCACAACCAGCAGCTGCGGCGCGCAATGATTCACGCGTGGGCCCCGCGTCGTTTGCGTTCAGTCTCATCGACCAAGTGACACAGCGCCTCTGCGATCGGCAAAAATCGCTCGGCAATCGCTTGCGCATTCCGCTCGTCAATCCGGCGAAATGTAACCAGGCGCCGCCGGATGCGGAACCAACCGTGACGCTCACCGCCGATCCGACGAGTATCAGCGCAGGCGAATCAACAACACTCACCTGGACATCTGAAGACGCGGTTTCGTGCGAAGCGTTTCTTGGCTGGAGCGGCACAAAAGCGCTCAATGGTTCGCAGTCGGTTTCTCCGACTGAGACGACGACCTACCAGCTTGACTGCACCGGCCCTGGCGGCGTCGGAAGCGACGACGCGACAGTAACGGTTGTCGTAGAAGAACCGGACGAACCGACTGTTGAAATTACGGCAGATCCGATGACGATCACTGCAGGCGCTTCTTCAACACTGACGTGGAATTCAGATAATGCAGACACATGCACAGCTTCGAATGGATGGAGTGGAGGAAAAGTAGTTGATGGGACCCAAAGTGTCGCGCCGGCACAAACGACAACGTACGCAATTTCGTGCACCGGTGACGGCGGAACAGCGAATGACAGCGTCACGGTGACGGTCAATCAAGCGGAACCAGAGGAAGGCACGCTTATCGTGCGCAAGGTTCTCATTCGCGACAATGGTTCTACAGCAGCGACGACGTCATTCTCATTCACTGTGAACGCCGGGGGCGCGGTTTCGTTTGAAGCAGACGGGGAGAACAGCATTCCAGTCGATGCGGGGACCTATTCGGTGGTTGAAACTGCAGCAACCGGATTCACGACTTCGTACAATAACTGCTCCAACGTCGCTGTCGCCGATGGCGAGACAGAAACCTGTACAATCACCAACAACGACAATGCGCCGGAAACAGGCACGCTCGTTGTTCGTAAAGTGGTAATCCGCGACAATGGCGGCACTGCCGCGACAACATCGTTCTCATTCCAAGTAGATGGAAACGCGGCGGTCGCATTCGAGGCGGACGCAGAAAATAGCATGAGCGTGAGCGTCGGCACGCACTCGGTTGTTGAAGTTGCAGCAAGCGGCTACACGACGACGTACGACAATTGTACCGATGTCGCTGTTGCCAATGGCGAAACAGAAACGTGCGTCATTACGAACAACGATGTTGCGGGAGTGCCTGACACCGCGACGCTCACGCTGGTAAAAGTTGTTCTCAATAACAGCGAAGGCGGTGTGGATGCTGTCGCAACCGAATGGACACTTTCCGCGGACGGTCCGACTGATATTTCCGGCGTCACCGGAAATGCTGCGGTCACCAATGCGACGGTTGATGTCGGAACGTACACACTTTCCGAATCAAATGGTCCGAGCGGATACACGGCTTCGTCGTTCGTCTGTCAGAAAAATGACGGGCCTGATGTGATCGGGAACTCTATTACGCTCGTTGATGGCGACGATGCAACGTGCACGATTACAAATGATGACAATGCGCAGCAAGGCGGTGTGAATCATCTCTTGATCAGCGAAGTGTATTACGACGTCAGCAACAGCACGACGACGAATATTCGTGGCGAAGAAAATACAAACGAATGGTTCGAACTCTACAATCC
>JBAQPT010000095.1:0-17375 GCA_049306055.1 Minisyncoccia bacterium
GGAATACAGATTGCGTTCATTACGAGCGAAAAAGAGGGATTTTTCGAGCCGATCATCGAGAAACTCAATAATCTACCTTCCGTAAAGGAAGGTCGTTGGCCACCAGTAGCACTCTTCATGGGCGATGCGGGGAAAAATAAATCCGAAACAATCGGAAAGTGGCTCAGTGAAAGCAGTATCTCATTGGACGAATGCGCATATATGGGAGATGACCTTGGTGATTACGAGATCATGCAGAAAGTGGGATTTGCTGCCGCCCCTGCGCAAGCGGAAGATATCATCAAAAAGATTTCGCATTTCATTGCGGCGCGTCGTGGCGGCGATGGTGCGATCCGCGATTTTGTGAATTATATTTTGAAAGAAAAGAACATTGATCCGACAACACTTTCGTTGAAATAAAATAGGGCCGCGAAGTTCGCGACCCATATGCATTGTCTTTGTGCTTATGCGGGTGGCAACGTGCTCTCGTCGACGCCGCGTGCATCCAGTAATCGCTCCGACATTTCGCGGATTGCGCCATTCCCGCCTTTTGCACTCATCACGTGATGCGCAGCGTTTCTCGCGCAGCGCGCAGCATCAGAAGGAGCAAAGGCTATTCCAACGTGTGCCATTGGGCCGACATCATTCAGATCGTCGCCCATATACGCAGCGTCACGCCACGCGAGCCCATGTTCTTTGAGCCATGTTGCCATAGCTTGAACCTTCTCTCCGCGAGCGTTTTTGCCTGTCAATGCGACTACTTTTTTCCATGCTCCGTTTTGCGCTGAAGGGAGCGCGTTCCAGCGCTCGACAAGTGAACCGATAACATTTGTATCGCCTGTTACAAAAACGATCCAAAGTCCGATTGCCCGCATCATGGAAATGCCTTGCCGGTCGCGAAAGTGGCTCACTTTCGTTATGAGCAGTTCGCCGGTAGGAAGCAGTGCACGAAACTCACGTCCGTCGAAAAGAACGCCATCACAATCAAGGAACACGACTTTAATGTCGGCAGGTTGAACTTCTGGAGGCTGCCTCATGCTGTTCTCCTGTGACCATATCCGTCCGGCCCGTACTATGATGACTTCTTTGAAGTTTGGCAAGTAATACGCGCCGGCTTCAGCATGCTAGGCTACGAAACATGATCGGAAATCTTAAGGTGCTCGCAATTGTCCCTGCTCGTGGAAATTCAACACGCATTCCGCGCAAGAACATGCGTGAGCTTGCTGGGAAGCCGCTCATTTCATACACCTTTGACGAAGTGAAGAAATCCCAGTATATCGATCGTACTATTTTGATAAGCGATAGCGATGAAATAGGGGCGCTCGCGAAAGCGTCCGGTGTCGAGTGGCCATTTGTAGAGCCTGCAGATCTGGCCGATGGGAGTCAGCCAGACCTCTCTTTTTTCTTGTACGCTTTAAAATGGTTGCGTGAAAAAGAAAACTACACGCCAGATATTATTGTTCAGCTTCGACCAACATCACCGCTTCGGACCGTGGAACACATTGATGCGGCAATTGAGCTTTTGATCAAACATCCTGATGCCGACTCTGTTCGCACGGTTACTGAGCCTGAGCAGAGCCCGTACAAAATGTACAAAGTTTCTGACATAGGCTTGCTTGAACCACTTCTACGAATCGAGGGTGAGGCTGAATCATTTAATCTGCCAGACGCTCGTCTCCCGAAAGCATACAAGCATGTTGGGTATGTTGATGCGATTTGGGGGCGGACACTTGAGCGTGGCGAAATGACCGGGAAGAACGTGGTTCCGCTCGTCCTTGAGAACGCCTACAGCGGCATCAATGTTGAAAAAGATTGGGAGTTGTACGAATTTTTGATGCGAAAAGCGTAGTATGTCTGACATTGTTTACCTGGTTCGTCATGCTGACTACGTTTTTGCAGACGGATTAGAGCCTGAGAATCGACCATCGCACCTTTCTCGTGCCGGACGAGTACAAGCCTACGTACTCGCGCTTCGACTGCGCTTCTTAAGGATTGACGCGATCTACACGTCGTCGTACACACGTGCGCACGAGACTGCGATGATTATTTCCAAGGTAACCGGGGCACCACTGTTCATCGACGATCGTTTTGCAGAATTTTCTCCCAGCGGGACGGCGCGAGGAGTGAATTTTAAAGAGGCGAGGACACGCGCGCGTCGAGAACGCGATTGGCATGAGTCTGGCGGGCAATCGTTCAATGATTCGGTCCGACGTTTTTCTGAAGCCTTGAATGATGCCGCGCTGCAGAAGTATGCACGTCCCTGTGTCGTAACCCACGCGCTCGTTCTTCAGAACTTCCTTCTTGTGCAGACAAACAATACAGAGCCGCCTGAGCTTGATACGGCGAGCATCACGGCCTTTAGTCCGAACGCTCAGGGATTTGTCCCACTTTCTACAAACACACAACCCTTTCCGAGCATGCATAAAATCACGAAAATCCTTCGATATCTTATCGGTTGACCAAGGTGCAAAAGCGAGATACCGTGTCGCTATGAGCATCCTTGGAAAACTGTCTTCGCTTCTCTCAACCCTGCCCCCGCGCGTCAAAATGCGCTTGAGGTACGTAGGGCCGGAAGAGCCCGTATTTGTCATTGCAGAGATTGGTATTAACCACAACGGCGAGATTGAGACCGCGAAGAAGCTAATTGATGCGGCAAAAGAAGCTGGTGCGGACGCGGTAAAGTTCCAAAAACGAACAACGACCGAGATTCTCACAAAAGAAGGACGAGACAAGCCGTACACTTCGCCGCACGCATACGCAGCCACCTATGGCGAGCATCGCGACAAGCTCGAATTTTCGATCGATCAATACACGGAATTGATGCGGTATACGCGTGATAAAGGACTCGGTTTCTTCGCCAGTGTGTGGGATCACTCAAGCGCTGATCAGATGGCCGAACTCGGTATCGAAGCATTTAAAATTCCGTCAGCTGATTTAACGAACTTGCCGCTTTTGGAGCATGTCGCAAAAAAGAATCTTCCCATCCTCATCTCGACCGGCATGAACACGCTCGAGGAAATCGAGGATGCGGTACACACGATTTTGCAGTACAACAACCGTCTCATCATTTTCCATTGTCTTTCGCTCTATCCGGCACCAGAAGACAAGCTTGATATGCGCTTTATGGATGCCCTTGCCGCTCGATACGCGCCGCTCCCATACGGATATTCGGGACACGAAATTGATTTGTTGCCGACGCTCGTCGCGGTTTCTCGGGGGGCGCAGATCGTAGAGAGACATCTTACGCTCGATAAGACGATGAAAGGATCTGATCATGCGGCTTCTTTGGAGCCGAATCAGTTCAAGGAGTTGGTGATAAGTATTCGTCGTATTGAAAAGATTCTCGGCGCGCCGGAGAAAAAATTGTATGACGAATTGAAACCGCTTCGCGAAAAACTAGCTAAAAGTGTTGCAACTCGCGTTGCGATTCCGAAAGGAACACGTATTGAAGTGCACATGCTTACCGTTAAAGGCCCCGGCGGTGGTATTGCGCCGCGTGACATGTCGTCGCTCGTCGGCAGAACTGCGCAAACAGACATTGCGGATGACGCGCTTGTCCCGTCAGAGGCACTTACGTGGTAGATATGAAGCGACACATTTCGCGATATGGCTGGACTGCGTGGCGCGCGCTATTTGAGCGCGGGATGCGTATTGATGCTTCACGCGCGATCATCGTTCTCGGATTTCCTCGAAGCGGAACAAGTGCCGTGAGTCGGCTTGTTCATGCTGCAGGCGTTTCGTTCGGCGACATGAACCGCATGCGTCCTTCAGATCACCGCAATCCGGAAGGGTTTCTTGAACGTCGCGATGTGAACGGCGTCGATGCGTCACTCCTCTGGGAAGCTGGTCATAAGTCTGCACTCGCGTATGACATGACGCATGAATTGCGTGCATACGGTTTTTTCAATCGCGTCCGTCGCTTGTTCACACGCCGCCGCATGCTTCGTGTACTATCAGATTTGAGCAGAACACAAGGATTGTGGGGCATGAAATCATTCCCACTCCAATTTCATATTTGGAATCAATATCTTCCGAAAGCGCGCATTGTCGCCGTGTATCGTGATCCGGTGACGAATGCCGCATCCCTCGTCGAGACGTTTAAACGCGTTACGTTCACACAGGCACTCAATGAGTGGACAAATCATAATCAAGAATTGTTGTACCATCTGTCGCGCCATGAGCATGTGCTGGTAAGCCAAGAGGCTCTACAGAATTCAGAAACGCGTCGAGCGGAAGTTGAGAAAATTGTCGGATTTCTTGGATGCGGCGACGTAGACGCGCTTTCGGCTATGATGGAAAACAAGCAACCTCGTCGCGCGCCGGCATTGATGCAAGATGAGCTTCCTGCACAGACACGTCGCGTATGGGAAGCGCTTGAGCGAGCGCATCGCGCATGATTGAAGACATTATCGCACTTGCCGTGAAAGCCGGGGAGAAGATTCTTGAGACATACGAGCGTGAGGCAACGATAATTATTAAGGATGATAAAAGTCCGGTCACCGAGGCTGATCTGGCATCTCACGCCATTATTATTGAAGGGTTAGCATCAACGGGGATTCCGATTCTTTCGGAAGAGGGGGAACTTATTTCCGAAACAAAGCGCTTGTGGCTCGTCGATCCCCTCGATGGAACAAAAGATTTTATTGGAAAGAGTGGCGAATTTGCCGTCATGATTGCGCTTGTTGAAGATGGAAAACCGACACTTGCTGTTGTTCATGCTCCCGCGCTCGGTAAGACGTATTTTGCGGAGAAAGGTAAGGGATCGTTTGTACGTGACACGGGAGGGGAGCGACAACTACAGGTGAGTAATCATGAGACAGAAGGCGCTCGCTTTCTCGCGAGTCAGTATCACTTTTCAACTGCCATGGAGGAAATTGCACACAGAATTAAATCAGTCGTACTGCGACACGGAAGTATAGGTCTGAAAGCGGGTGGTGTTGCGGCAGGGGAAGGCGAGTACGTCATTCACCTTGCGGATCTGCATCCGTGGGATACTGCCGTGTCAGAACTGCTCATTACTGAAGCTGGTGGGCGTGTGACTGATATACAAGGCAACAGCATCGAGTATTTTTCGAATTCAAAAAGTAAAGGCTTCGTCGGCTCGAATGGCGTTGTGCATGACGATGTTATACACGCCATTCAAGAAATTTCGCAAACAAGTTTGTCATGATAGGATACGTTTTCGTGTATGGAAAAAGGAAATGATTTCGCAAATTTACGACGCTTAACACTGACTGAACGTCAGCGTTTTGATCTTGAACAGATCCTCAATGGTGGTTTTGCGCCGCTCACCGGATATCTCACTGAAGAAGAATATCGCACTGTCGTTGATTCGATGCGACTGCCAAGTGGTGCGGTGTGGCCAATGCCGGTTGTTCTTGATGTTCCGACAGATGATCCTGCAAAAAACGGCGACAAAATGATTCTCTGCGACATGTACGGGAATCCCATTGCGTATTTCACGGTGACGAGCATTTACTCGCCAGACAAGCTTCACGAAGTACGACAGGTGTACGGAACAGATTCAATCGAACACCCCGGCGTGCGACAAATTCTCAATGATACAAGAGATAAATATCTCGGTGGCCCTGTTGAATTAATCGCACATGCGCCGGTACATGATTTTAAAGAACATCGTTTCTCACCGACAGCGCTGAAGGAGTGGTTTGCAAACAAAGGATGGAAGAAAATCGTTGCATTTCAAACGCGGAATCCGATGCATCGCGCACACTATGAGATTGTTCGTCGTGCTGCCGAGAAAGCTGACGCGAACGTACTGCTCCATCCGGTAGTAGGGCAAACGAAAGAGGGTGATATCGATTACATTAGTCGTGTACGTGCGTACAAGCGACTCGTGACGGAACGTATGAAAGATTCAGCACATTTGGCATTGCTCCCGATAGCTATGCGCATGGCGGGGCCGCGCGAAGCCGTATGGCACGCTCTTATCCGCAAAAATTACGGCGCAACACATTTCATTGTCGGACGCGACCATGCGGGACCAGGAAGCGATTCGAGTGGAAAGCCGTTTTACGATCCTTACGCAGCACAACAGCTTGCAAAGCAACTAGAAGGGGATCTTGGAATTGAGATCATTCCAATGCAGGAAATGGCGTACTTAGAAGAGGAGGAGCGGTATATTCCAAGCGATGAGCTGAAGTCAGGGCAAAAGACGCAATCAATTTCTGGAACGCAGTTTCGCTCCATGCTGAGAAATGGTGAAGCCATTCCCGAATGGTTTTCGTTTCCCGAGGTTGTTGAGGAATTGCGTATCGCTGTTGCGAAGGAAGCTCGCCGCGGCGCAGTTGTATTCTTTACCGGCCTTTCCGGCGCCGGAAAATCGACGATCGCACATGTGTTGTATCACAAATTACTCGAACGCTTTGATCGCTCGGTCACCATGCTTGATGGGGATGTCGTCAGGACGCATCTCTCGAAAGGACTCGGCTTTTCCAAGGAGGATCGCGATGCAAACATTGAACGCATTGGCTTTGTCGCAAGCGAAATAGCGAAACACGGCGGCATTGCGATTTGTGCAGCTATCGCGCCCTATGCAGAGGCGCGAGACAAGAATCGCCGCCTCGTTTCCGGAAATGGAGCCTATGTCGAGGTTTTCGTCGATGCTCCGCTGGATGTGTGTGAAGCGCGTGATACAAAAGGTCTCTACAAAAAAGCGCGTCAGGGTTTGTTAAAGCAGTTTACCGGCGTTGACGATGCGTACGAAAAGCCGGAGCATGCTGAATTGACCATCAATTCCGTAACAACCACGCCGGAAACTGCCGCTGAAACAATCATTGCGCTCCTCCGGGAGAGGGGTATCGTGTAGGGGTGAAGCGTGCGCGAACCAAGATAGTGCAACCATCCGACCCGCGACCGTGGGGGAAGTTTTATGATTTGGATATCGGGAAAAATTGGCGCGTTAAGACCTTGTATTTAAAAGCGGGCAAACGATTAAGTTTGCAATACCACCGTAACCGAAGTGAGCGATGGATTCTTGTTGAGGGTGACGCAACTGCGATTACGGCCGACCGTAATGGTCGACTCAGGGCAAAGAAACTTGTCCAAGGCAAAATGCATGTCGTTGGCCTACGACAGGTTCATCGCTTATTCTCGAAGCGCGGCGGCATTATCGTCGAAGTCTGGATCGGCAATTCTTCGGAGAGCGATATCGTGCGACTCAAGGACGATTTTGGAAGAGTAAAGTGAGTCTTCGTCAATACATAGCCCACAAAGTGGGCGTGCTACAATTCCGCGCATGTCGACTATCGAAAAAGTACTCCGCGGGGTTGTGCTGACCGCTGTTTTTGCGCTACCGTTCATCGCGCTGTACGTCGCTCAATCCATGTTTTTCCCGTTCATTTCGGGGAAAAATTATGCATTCCGCATTTTGGTTGAAATCGGAGCGTCAGCATGGCTTGCTCTTGCACTCATCAGCCCTGAATATCGCCCCAAGCGCACATGGCTTTTCTATGCATTCGGCGCATTTGTCGTTCTCATCGCTATCTCTGATATTGCCGGCGTCTACCCGTTCAAAAGCTTCTGGAGCAACTACGAGCGCATGGAAGGATGGGTAACGCTGGCGCATTTGTTTGCCTATTTTGTCATCGCGTCGTCAGTGTTAAACACTGAAAAGCTTCGAAAATACTGGTGGCACACGACACTTGCTGTTTCAGCCATTGTCGCGCTCACCGGTGTTTTGCAGCTCGCAGGGTTTATTCCTATCAACCAAAGCGGCGCGCGTCTCGATGCGCGTTTGGGAAATTCGACGTACCTCGGTGTCTACATGCTCTTCCATATCTTTATCGCCGCGCTCTTTTTGGCGCGCACCTGGGTCAATGAGCCTCAAAATCGTCGCGTAGCGATGTGGATGTATGGAGGTCTCATCGCGATCAACACGTTTGTTCTCTTCTTTACAGCAACACGTGGCGCCATTCTCGGTCTCGTTGGTGGAGCAATTCTCGCCGCGCTTATTCTCATCATGCTCGCGCCGCGTTCTCGCGTCGCATGGCGAGCAGGCGTCGCGATTGCAGGATTAATTGTGCTTGCCGGAGTTTTTTGGATCGCACGCGAAACACCGCTGGTGAGAAATATCGAACCACTCTACCGTCTCGCAACGATTCTCGAAGATGGCACAACATTCTCCCGCTTTATGAACTGGGGAATGGCATGGGAAGGATTTAAAGAACGGCCGATTATCGGTTGGGGACAAGAAAATTATGCGGCAGTCTTCGACAAATACTACGATCCCGATATGTACGCGCAGGAGCCGTGGTTTGATCGCACACACAACATCATTTTCGATTGGCTTATCGCAGGTGGCATCCTGGGGCTTCTCGCGTATCTTTCGCTGCATCTCTTTGCGCTTCTCGCAGTATGGCGAAGCAGTGCGTTTGCTCCGTACGAGCGTGCGATTTTCACTGGTCTTTTCGCGGGGTATCTCTTCTACCTGCTATTCACCTTCGACAACATTTTAAGCTATCTTATGTTTGTTTCGGTGCTCGTGTACATCGCAGCGCGAACGTACGAGGGTTCACCAACATCGAATGCACGAACCCTGCCGCAGGCCGTAGCTCCCATTGCTGCGGGCGGAGCGGCTCTCCTTGCTGTTGGTCTCATCTGGTTTGTGAACGTTGATGGCATTCGTCAAAATCTTACCTTGATCAAGGCGATTCAGCCGAGCACCAGCGGTGTGATGAACAACTTGGTGACCTTTAAAGAGGCCGCGGCTATTGAAGCGGCGGGCATGCAGGAAGTTCGTGAGCAGCTCTCGCAAGCTGCGATTAGTATTGTTGGCGCCGAGGCGCAGCCGGTAGAAACAAAGCAGGCATTTCTCCAGGCGGCTTCCGATGAGATGCAAAAACAGGTCAATGACGCTCCGCACAACGCTCGCGCTCCGTTTTTCCTGGGCATCATGTTCGACCATGCGGGCGTCTACACGGAAGCTAAAAAATGGCTCGACAAAGCGCATGAGATTTCGTCGAAGAAGCAATCAATTCTTTTTGAGCTCGGCTTGAATGCCTACGCACGCAACGCCCCAATCGAAGCACTGCAGTATTTCAAGGAAGCGTATGATTTGGCGCCGGCATATCGTGATGCGCGTGTTTACTACGCGTCCGCGCTCATCCGCACTGGTGATTACGCAGCCGCCGAAGAAATTATGAAGCCACTTGCCGAACTTGGCGCTATGACTGATCAGCGTATTGCTTCCGCGTATGCTGCGCAAAATCGCTACGACAAGATCGTTTCGCTCTGGACTGAGCACATCAAAAATAACCCACAAGACCTCGATGCTCGATTTCTTCTCGCTGGAGCGTACTACGCGATGGGGAATTCAACGGCAGCGATTCGTGAATTAGAAGCGGCAAAAACCGCTGTCCCTGAGGCAGCAGCGCAAGCGGATCAATTGATCCAACAAGTGAGGAGCGGAAAATAGAAAAGACCCACTGCGGAGGACGGGTGAGCTTGAGACGGGACCCAAGCGCAAGGCCGGAGGCGTTTTGCGCCGAGGCGGGGTCGCGCAAAATCGCAGCAGCGATTTATGCGTGACCGATTCATTCACAACATAAAAATAGTGGCACTTCGCCACAAAGAGAAAGACCCACTGCGGAGGACGGGTGCGAGCTCCAAATGAAAGTTATGTGAGTGCCGCCGCCCTCCGCATTAGGTCCTTGCGAAACAGTGTACCACAAGTACTCTCCTAAAAACCAAACACCCCCCGAAGGGGGGAGGTTGGCCTTTCTTTTGGAAGAGTCACAGCTTTTGAGTGACACTCACACCAGAATAGTATCGCATCTAAAAAATAATGCAAGAAAAAAAGTGCGCAACATCGATTATTTTTTTGAAAAGATGCACACGATAAAAAATTCTATCAAAATAATATTTTCGCGCAGAAAAAAGTTATCCACATATCTGTGCGTAAAAAAAACATTTTTCGCGCACGGATGCAATAATTCAGAAAACGTATCGCGCATATTAAATTATTTTTGCGGATGCGGGTCGATTGTTAGTCCCTAGGGAAAAACTACAAAATCGTATGGCAAAGAAAAAGAAGGCAAAGAAGAAGTCGAAGCGCCGCTAGTGCTTCGCCCGATCGAATCTTCGATTCGTCCCGGGTTAGCTTCCCAGAAAATCCCTCGCGGTGAAAGACCCGAGGGATTTTCTCATTGGGTCGCAAAAGCTCCTCGTTTGCGGTAGGATGGCTTGATGTCATTTTTACGGAGATTGTTTGGGGACGAAAATGCGCGAGCGCTCAAGACTGCTGAGCCCATTGCTCCCCAGGTTAATGCCCTCGAAGAGGCGTATAAGGCGCTTTCCGACGACGACTTGAAGGGGAAGACTGCTGAATTCAAAAAGCGACTTCTTGAGGGCGAAACACTGGATGCGTTGATGCCAGAAGCTTTTGCTGCGGTACGCGAGGCATCCCGCCGCACGCTCGGACAGCGACATTTTGATGTACAACTTATCGGTGGCGCGGTGTTGCACGGGGGCGGCATTGCGGAGATGCGAACCGGAGAAGGAAAAACATTGGTTGCGACGGCGCCCGCTTATTTAAATGCGCTTGAAGGAAAGGGCGTGCACGTCGTTACGGTCAACGATTATCTCTCGCGACGCGACGCCGTGTGGATGGGACAGATTTACTATGCGCTTGGAATGACGACCGGTATTTTGAATCACGAGTCATCTTTTATATACGATCCTACGGTGGTGCCGCTGGAAGAAAAGGCGATCGATGAGAAACAGCAAGACGAACTCGGTGCGTTCAAAGTCATCCACGAATTTTTGCGTCCCGTTTCTCGCGCAGAAGCATACGCGGCCGATATCACGTATGGTACGAACAACGAATTCGGTTTCGATTATCTCCGCGATAATCTTGAATACGAGCCTGAAAAGATCCGACAGAAGCACCACCACTTTGCGATCGTCGATGAAATCGATTCGATCCTTATCGATGAAGCGCGCACCCCACTCATTATTTCCGCTCCGGTTGGAGACGCTGAAGGTTTGTATCCAAAGTTTGTGCAGATCGCGACGACGCTCACGGAAGGCGAGGATTATACGATTGATGAAAAGCATCGTACGATCGCGCTCTCCGATGTGGGCATCGAGAAAGCTGAAGCCGCACTCGGCATCGGCTCAATTTACACCGACGCTGGTATCAAGTATGTGCATCATCTCGAAACCGCGGTGCGCGCAAAAGCTATTTATCGCCGTGATAAAGATTACGTCATTCGTAACGGAGAAGTCGTGATTGTCGACGAATTTACCGGCCGTATGCAGCCAGGTCGTCGGTGGAGCGATGGCCTCCATCAGGCAATTGAAGCCAAGGAGGGGGTCGCGATCCAGAAAGAAAGCCGCACCTTTGCCTCAATAACGTTTCAGAATTATTTTCGCTTGTACGCCAAATTGGCGGGCATGACGGGTACGGCGGCAACCTCAAGCGAGGAGTTTTTCAAGGTATACGGACTGAACACCGTCGCGATTCCGACCAACAAGCCTGCATTGCGCGCCGATCATGACGATCAAATGTTCCAAACAGAAGGCGGAAAGCTGCGCGCGATCGCCAAAAAAATTAAGGAGTTGCACGAAAAGGGGCAGCCTGTGCTTGTTGGTACGGTGTCTGTCGAGAAAAACGAAGTGCTCGCTATGCATTTCAAAACTGAAGGTATTCCGCACGAAGTTTTGAATGCCAAAAACCACGAGCGAGAAGGCGAGATTATCGCGCAGGCAGGGCGAAAGGGTGCCGTCACCATCGCAACCAACATGGCTGGCCGCGGTGTCGACATCAAGCTTGGCGGCAATCCTGCGACCGAAGCGCAATACGAGGACGTAAAAAGTCTTGGCGGGCTCTTTGTGCTCGGCACCGAGCGGCATGACGCGCGACGCATCGATAATCAGCTGCGTGGCCGTGCAGGCCGTCAGGGCGATCCTGGTGAGACGCAATTCTTCGTTTCTCTCGAAGACAGTCTCATGCGGATTTTCGCGAACGACGTCATCAAGCGTGTCATGGGCACGTTCGGCATTCCTGAAGACGAACCGATTTACAATGGCATGATCACGAGAAGTCTCGAAAAGGCGCAAACACGAATCGAAGAAATCAACTTTGATTCTCGCAAACACATCCTTGCGTTTGACGATGTTTTAAACGTGCAGCGCAAAAGCGTTTACGCGCGTCGTCGTGCGCTTCTTGTCGGTGGGAACGACGCCGTTGACGAGGAGTTTATGCGCATCGCTGCGCTTGATCCAGTGGGTAAGCTCGGGGCGATGATTGTGGAAGGAAAGGGGAAGTTGGGCGAAACGTTCCATGTGAGTGTTCGCCGTTTCCTCTTGCAGACAATTGACCTGCTTTGGGTCGAACATCTTGAGGGTATGGAATACTTGCGCTCCAGCGTGAATTTGCGCGCCTACGGCCAGCGTGATCCTTTGGTTGAATACAAAAAAGAAGGTCTTCGCCTTTTCAACACCATGGAGGCGAATTACGAGGCACATGTTGCAGAACGATTGCCGCAAGTGCTTGGGCTCTCCGCACAGACCGAAACAGGCGCGGGCGATGCGGTGGTGCGACAAAGAGCCGCAGAAAGTGTTCAGAAGGCAGCTCGTTCAATCACATTTTCTGCAAACGCGGGAGCAAAAAAATATGGTCGCAATGATAAAGTCACCGTGACCGATGGCACGACAACCGAAGAAATGAAATTCAAGAAAGCGGAGCCGCTTCTTGCGACAGGTAAGTGGCGGATCGTTGAGTAGCTATTCTTCCACGGGCGTTTCGGGCGCGGGGTCGGCAGGCGGCTCCTCGGTCGCTGGCGCTGGTTCGGGCTCCGGCTGAGGTTCTGGCGTTGTCGGCTCTGGTTCAGGGTCTGGTGTTGGCTCAGATTCTGCGGGGGTTGTTGTCGGTGTTGTCGAAGCAGGTGTCTGTGGCTGAGGATTCGTCGTTGGTGCATACACTATAACGAGACGCTCAGTGATCGCCGTATTGTTATTCGCATCGGTCGCTTCGTATCGGATACGGACTTCTTTCGGTGCCTCTGTCGTAATCGTGACCGACCCGCTCGTCAAAGTACCGTCCACAAATTTTTTAAGAGTCGGTGAGGAATCTGAATTATCGGTAACAACAACACCAAGATCGGTATATGCACTGCCGCCGACTTCGATGCGCACAGGATTTTCTCCAAGGATCTGAATTGTTGGTGCATTCGTATCGCTTGGCTGTTGAGGAGATTCGTTAACAGGTGGGGTAGTGGTTGGGGAAACGGGATCAGTAACACCGGCGACCTCACCGGGCGTTTCGATTGGCGGCTCTGGTACATACGGTGCGATAACTTCGACGGGCGGGGTCACGACAGGAACATATCCCGGCAAGGTTTCCGTCGTCTCGTCGAGAAGTCGACCGACAAGTCCGGAATACGCGGTTGCGATCACTTTGGTCGAAATATTTTGCTTCTCGATATTCTGCACTTCGCGCAAATAGGCGAGCTGACGATCCACGATCTGCTTGAATTGTTCGGTTGCATATAGGCCAAGATCGCCGTATTGACCGAGAACCCCTTTTGAGACCTTGAGCACATCTTCGCGGACAACATCTTGCCAGACATGATCTACGATATCAATCGTGGAGAGTCGATACGCGACATAATAGGTTTCCGCATCTTCCGTGACGTTGAGAATTTGAAGTTGTGGTGAGTATGAGGAAAGATCTTTGGAAGCGATGTAGGTATTGTCGACTGCTACGACAGTTTCTGAAGAATCGTAGACGACCTCAGGATTTGTGGCCGCGAAAGTCGCTCCCGCGCCGGAAATGAGAATGGTGATCGCGATAGGAACCGCGTTGTTGTAGGAAAGGAATCGCCAGAGCGATTGCATGGGAAAAGTATACCATTTTGCCGAGGTGCTTCATGAAGAGAGACTTACTCGAGAACGTGCACGATTCCAGTAGCCGCAGGCTGAATATGGTCGTGGAAGCGCCAATCGCCAGTGTCTCGGAAGGTAAAAATCCATCGTGAGCCTGGCGGCAGATTTTCGCAGGCGTCAAAGGAGCTGCCCAAACAGTCGTCCTCGCTTTTTTCTGGGTAAATAGAGTGTGTTGGATGCACGGCGGCGGCTGGCCACATGTCCCGGCTTGACGCATTTATCCATTCAACCGCCTCGCCTTTCCGGAGGGTCACTTCTCGAGGCTCAAAGCCTGAATCAGTATATGTAATATGCACTGTAGCGGGCCCTGGAGCAGCCGCGACCTCTTCCTCTGGCATCCATAGCCAATAGGCGCATCCGCCTACGAGAAGGACAATCGCAATTAAAAGAAGAGCCGTACGCATAATCAAAATGTACCACGTGCTAGAGCGGGATTGCCTGCCCGCTCGCATAAACGCGGCATTGGGTTACAAATTTTTCGGCAAGTCCTTCGCATGCAACATCGGGCGCATATTTTCGGTCAAATGGTTCTGTGCGGACAATTTTTGAGAGCCAGTAGGCGAGGTGCGCCCGGCAACTAGCCTGGGAACGCGCATCAGACGAAGCAGAATCACACAAAGTTGCTTTTTCACTTGGAGGATCGTCAAAATCCCACGCAATAGTAGCGCCGAGACCCGAGAAGCACACGTCTCTGAACGCTGGCGGTACATCCGCACATCGTGCGCCGACACGTGCTATGACAGCCGTGTTGTCCCCGCCGTCGCGGGCTTCAAGAGCACGCCACCACTGTGAGTTGGTATAAAAACACGTGATCTGCGCAGAGCCATCAAGTCGATCACAAGGGTTGTTCCACCCAGTATCAGTGACAGGCCGCGTTTCCGCTTCTTCACCCAACATGGCACGAAAATTAAATTCCATTAGCACTCCGCGCTCACATTCTGAAATTGGATGATGGTTCGTCGCATTCGGCACATCGCGGCAGAGCTTGAGTGCCTCGCGAAGCGCGTCTTCTGAATACCCAATTGAGGTCAGAATCCCGTGTCCGACTGAGTGGATGCAGGCGCCAGCGCTTCCGCCCAGCACACGAGCGCATGTGTCGCGGAGGGTATTCACAACCTTTAATCCTTTTTCGTGTATCGCGGTGCCAATAAATTGATGGAAACATCCGTATGAAAATCGCTCGTCGCATATTGGAAGCGCATCGATGCCGGCTTCTGTGTACAGCGCTCCGCCAAAATAATGGGCACTGACATGCTGTTGTTGCTGCGTCGCGTCGTGGAGCTCATCCACCAATTCAGCATATGCTTTCTCAGCGCCGACCGTCGCGATCCTCTCTCGCCAATGCGCTTCCGGATCCGGCGCGGCATCGGTGCGCGCCTCGATACCTATTAACACGAATATGAGCACGATTGAACAAAGAAGGAGAAATATCTTTTTTGAGAACGGAAAATTGTACACGCTCATGATTGCTGGACACGGTTCGTGTGGCGTCGGTAGATTTGCGCAAGAAACACGCCAATGAATATTCCCATGCCGCCTCCTGCAACAATTCCCGCGTACGGCCACCACCAGTAAGGTTCTTGGTAGGGAGCAACCGATATCGTAAATTGTGTTTCCGCAAGAGTCAGATCATCATTCTGAAAACGGGCAGAGAGAACAAGTTCACCTTCCACGTCTTTCGGAAGCATAAAAAGAAGCGAAGTCGGGCCAATGTCGGCATGTGTGATTCCGGTTGCTAACAGTGTTTGCCCATCACTTTGTAGGCGTACCCATACGTGCCCAAAATTGACTCGCGTGGTTGTAGCCGATGCCCGTGCCAGATTAAAATCAAAGACTATTCGATCGCCGCCAACGAGTTGCGCAGGATCATACCCGATGTCGATCCAATAATCGCCGACGGTACGTTCAAGCGACGCCCCAGTCCCATGTGCTGAAATAGACAACGGTATGCAGCATACCGCGCAAAGCATACTCAATAACACCAACCGCATGCACGGCAGTATAGCGTACACCGTAAATTTATGCGGACGCTGAGGAAAGTACAAAACGATTTCCCGAGGTGGGGGAGGCTCGGAGCCCCGTGTCGTAGCGGATGATCGGGGTCACGAGAAGTGTGTTCTTGCTAAGAACGAGACGGCCGTCTTCATATTCGATTGCGCAATCGGCATGAGGCGAAAACTCAAGCGTTTCGGTGAGCGGCGCTTCCGCAAACGCTCCGCATTCCGGGAGCGAAAGAACGAGACGCATACGCAGTGCGAATTTCTGATACGGAGCAAGTGTTTTCGTATCAAATGAACTCGCGATGATCGAGAGCGACTCGAGTGGTTGCGTAATTCGTTCGAAGAAGGGCATCATGCACGAGAGCGAATGTGCATCGCACAGTAACGAATCTACTTGAAACCGCTCAGCGGTATACACTGACAGGTCAGCATTTGCTTCGCCGGTGAGTCGGACCATCCCATTTGTGTAGCACCAGAGTGCCTTTTCCATTGTTTCGTGCTGATTTCTAAAGTACACCATCGGCCGCTGAGATGGAATTCCGAATTGTTCGTTCTTGATGTCGTCAAGATTCCACTCTGACAAAAAAGAACCCCCATGATCGCGCACGATCTTTAGCAAACTTTTTCCTTCTTTGTATCGTCGTCGAGAATGCGGCGTTTCTCGTAGGTCAGTACGCGAGGTTAGGGGGAGCGACTCGATTGAAGCATCTCCCCAACGATTGCGATAAAAATCGCACGCATGGTTGCGAATAGTGGCAATCAACGATTCAAGCGACGAATTTCCGTTTCCAAAGGTCATACGCGTTGTAACTTGATGGATTTTGCAGATTCGGGGAATGGTTGGTGGGTCCAATCAAATACTGGAGGTTTGAATGCGCCGCGAGCAACAAGATTGGCGAGAGTGTTGGTCTGCGTAAGGAATAATTTTTCTTGAAGTGAGGCTTCGATTTCGCGCCTTAGCTGCTCCGTTGGTGGTTCTTTGCTGTAAAGACGAATCGTAAGCGCACCCTGAAAGTCTCCAGCAAGCGTGGTCGACGCTTCTACTCGATAGTCTTGAATGCTGCGAAACATTGCCATGACACGATCAAATTCTGCGCGGACGAGAAGCGCCCCTGCCAGCTTTATGAAGTCGAATCCGCGACGACCAATCACTTCGAACGTTATAGCTTCGCCACACGGACATTTCTCCGCTCGTATGCGACCAACGTCGCCGCTTGCGTAACCTTCGAGACGATATCCTCCGTACAATGTTGTCGCAATGAGAATGTCGCCGACACCATGTTCGTCGGGTTCGTGAATTTCGATCTCGACGCCGGGATAGGGATGAAAAAAGTTCAACGGAACACAGTCGCAATGATCTTTGGAGACCGGCCCTAATTCGGACATATGATAGATGGTTCCAAAACTCGCATTCGGAAAAGATTGGACCAGCCTGTTTTTCAGATCTTCTCCGAGAGCCTCACCAACGCTCCGGAGCGTTTTCACCCCGCG
>JBAQPT010000096.1:0-15250 GCA_049306055.1 Minisyncoccia bacterium
GTATTCGTCGCCGATCAGCGTAGGAAACGCCACGCTCGAGCGCGTCGCGAGTTTTCCTCGGATGTGGCTTTCATACATTTTTGGATTTTCCGCAATTGATTCGTGCGAAAGAAGCACCACCATATTCTTTTTCTGCTCCGGCGTCGCGTGCTTCACCAGGGAGACGAGCGTACAAGAGCTATCGATGCCGCCAGAATAGAGCACATGAATACGCTTCCCGCGCGACTCGGCGTCGCGCAAGATCTGAATCGCGCGTTCATCGCAGAGCTCCGCCATGGTTTTCGTAAAAACCCGGAATTGCGGGACGGGGAAGAGTGATACGTCGCGTATCGGCGTTGTAATCGTTCCGGTGCGATCGACGGGGAGAACCCACTTTCCGTAAAATTTAAAAAACTGACCGAATCTTTTTGTCCCGGGAAATGATCGGTGTCCGCGCGGCGACACCGCAAGCGGGAGCCCATAGATAAGGCGTGTCATACAAAATCGTTTTTCGCCACAAAAAAATCGGCCGAAGGAAATTCCGAATGAAAATGCGCGCTCGCATCAATATACCGATGCGCGATTGACTGCTGCTTCAATACAACCGGGAGCGATCTCACTTTAGTCTTATGATCCCGGTATTCGGCATCTTTTGTGTAGTCATAAATAATATCCTTCAAGACCCATTTGTAACTCTTCCACGTATCGCGAATGCGCTTATCCAAGCTATTCATCGCCCAGAGCTGGAATTCGTCAGTGTTGTAAAAGGAGATGAAGCGAGTCGCCAGATAGTCGCGAGTGACAGCGGGGGCGTTCTGCGACGACGTAAAGAAGAGCATATAGCAAAAACATGCTTGCCACTTTTGCGTGAAGTTGTACCACCATAGGTAATCAAAATTGCTCACAATCGGCATTGGCGCCCGCTCTGCGAGTCCGTCGAAAAGTTCGAAATAAAACCGTGCCGATGCCGTGTCGCCCTTTAGTACCTTGGTGAAGAATTCAATCATGCGTTCTGGGCGGTAGGGCTCGTGTATTGCTTTTTCCGTATACGTCGTGATAAAGCCGCCAAGCGTTGCGTTGCCCATCACCAGATCGTTGTGCTCTGCCGAGAGCAAAATATCACTACCACCGATGCGATTTGCAAAGACCACACTCGACTCGACCTGGAGTTTTCCACGGATGTGTTCCTCAAAAAAACGCGGGTTCTCCGCGATCGACTCGTGCGAAAGAAGTACCGTGATGTTTTTCTTTTCTCCCGGAGTTGCTTGCTTTAAAAGCGATACGAGGAGGAGCGTCGAATCGATACCACCGGAGTAGAGGGCATAGATACGTACGCCGAGCTTTGTGGCACGCGTGAGAATTTCCCGCGCACGATCATTGCAAATTTCTTCGTATGTTTTTGTAAATACTCGATATTCAGGGAGAGGATACAGCTCGGTTGTGTGAAATGGCGACGTAATCGTATGCGTCCGATCGACAGGCATCACCCAGTAACCGAAGATTGAGGCCGCTTTTTTGTAGCGTGCGATGCCCGGCATCGCCATCATCTGTGGGTCGTCAAAAACTGCCGGCAGGCAGTAGATGAGACTTTTCATACCGTACCGTCACGGTAGTAGTTCCGTATAATCTCATCGAGTTCGCGCGCCGTTTGTGCGCGTTTGATTTTTTTAAAGAGAGCAATTCGTACGCGCTCCGTTTTCTCAAGGTACTCAGCATCAAGTTGTGCTTGGAAAAGGATATCGTCGGCCGCTTGTAGAAGCGTAAGACCCGTATCTTCTGCGTGCTGCACTACGTACGGTGCGTGCACCGCCTTGTCGCCAACGACATCTTTAACAGCTTGTGCCTGTTCTCGCTTTTGTGCATACACCATCTCCTGACCATGAACGCCAGTGTGCACTTTGTCGCGAAGACGATTCATCAGGTAAATTGCATGCGCGAATATTGCGAGTTTTTTGTTCGCAAACACTGCGCGCTTTCGCATTTCATCCGTAATGATCGCGGGGTTCGTCGCACGAAAATTGTTGCCGCCACGCCATGACCACTCCGGATAACTGCTCGGACGCGCGGCGAGTAATTTTTCGACGTTCTCTGCCTCTATAGTGGGGACGTAAATAGTGTCGAGCAGTGATTCTGCAAGGAGCATGAGCGCTGGCGGATAGCGCCCGATCGTCACAAGTGTATTGCTCCCTGAATCGAATATCGCGTGAAGGGTACCAGTGTTAGGGCGGACATCCTTTTTCTTGAATAACGACGTCCAAAACATATCGTTATTGTATCGCAGGGGAGTTTCTCTTCAATGCGTACAGTTCGTTCGCAACGGTCGGCACAAAGAAGTGTCGTGTAGTTTCGTTATATGCAATGGCGTTCACGATGCGTTCGGTGAAAAGATGGGAGCCCTTCAGGTGGCCGCTTTCAGGATCAAGCTCGTAGAGCTGCCCATCGTTCGAGCCAATCCAGAGCGAGTCGTCCGCAATAACGGGCGAGGCAAAAATGCGTCCCTTCGTGCCAAACGACCATTTCTTTTTTCCCGTCGTCAGATCGAGGCAATAGAGAGATTTGTCGACTGATGCGGCGTAGACGACAGAGCCGCGCACGAGTGGATTTGAGTAAAACCCGCCCGAAGAAAACGCCCACCGAATTTCACCCTTCGCTGAAAACGCGTAGAGCGGACCGCCCAAGGATGGCACCAGAATCAAACGTCGCTCAGCATCGTATGCGGGCCGCGCCTTTATCTCTCCCGCTGTTTGGTACGTCCACTTTCGCACGCCGGTATCCGCGTCGTGCGCATAGGCGACATAGTCATTCGAACCGACGACGACCAGATTTTCTTCCTGTATATAGAGAGGCGAACCGTGGGTGAATTGTGTCGTGCGGTCGCTCCATCGTGTTTTTCCGGTCTGCATATCGATCGCCGCAACGCCGCCAAGTTTTCGAAAGAGGCCAAATTCAAGACCGATAAACAGCAGATTTTTCTCAGGCGCGAGTGCGGGAGACGAACCGATCCAATCAGCGTCCGTGTTCGCCCATCGTTTCGCGCCCGTTTTCGCATCAAGTGCATATACGTTTCCGTCGTACGCACCGAAATACACGACTCCTTTGTGAAGTGTTGGAGAAGAGAAGATCCCCTTATGTTTTGGATGCGCGCCCGTCGTAAATTCCCACACGGGCGTGCCCGTTGCTTGGTCGAGCGCGCGAAATACGCCGTCGTCGCTTCCAAAATACATGTGTGTCTCATCAAGAAGCGGGGCTGACTTTGGAACGACGTATTCAAAGCCAGGATCGCGCGCAGCGAATTTCCACATGGTCTCAAAGAGTTCGCGCGGAGCTTGCTCTCCGGTGGGAAGCGCGACGCCGAATTCGTGCAGAGAAAAAATATGACTGACGTGGATGTTCCGTTTCGTAAGAAGGTGATAGGCATCAAGAGGACGAAATGCAAGGAGTGCGAATACGTGCGCAACGCGTTTTCCGTTCGTTGCCAGCACCTCAACTTGCTTCAGGAACGAATTGCCGGAATTGATAATATCGTCGACGAGAATGATTGGTTCATCACTGAGCGTTCCTTCGATTTGACGCATGAGCCCGTCTTTGTCGCGCGACTTCCTGATGTAAAAACCATTGACGGGCGTGCCACGCTGTTTGCTCTTCATCACAATTGCAGCAACGAGCGGAATCGCGGCGGTTTCCATGCCGCCCACTTGAAACGGCGTATGATTTGCAAAACGTTCCCAAAAAAGTTCTGCATACCTATCAAGCCACTCCGCTTCGAGCATGATCCTGCGAAAATCAAAGATCCACGCAGCATCCTGCGGCCCCCCGCGTTCGATTTGCACGATATGCTCATCTTTCGCATACACGCGCACGCGCTTCGCGATCACATCTCGGAACGCGGACACTCGAGCGTCAGAATCATTCATACAAAGACTCTCCGTCATTTGATCCTCGCGCGAGAAGGATGCTGTAAATGGGCTGTTCGCGCTCATTAAGATCGAGCGTTTCCACCACCGCATCGTCGGCGAATCCGAGCATTGGTCGCGCGCGAATGTGAAGCGCGTTGGCAACGAGGAGAATATTTTGCGCCATGTGTCCTGCTTCGAGGAAGAAATGGCCGTACGACCAATCGCCATATTTCGCCGATGTGCGTTCCCATGCAGCGGTGAAGACGATGAGCGTTTGTGATGGTGTCATTACCGAAGGCCGCATGAGCTCGGTGACTGGTGGCGAATCCCACAAGTGTTCAAGCGCATGATCTTTTGGATGGTAATGATAGGTACCTCGCGGATGGCTCTGAATAACTGAACCTAGGAGATAGGTTTCGATAGGGTAGCGTGCGCCGCCTGAAGGGTACGTACGTAGTTCTCCCCGCATACCAAGCGCCTGACCAAGCAATGTGCCGAGTTCCTCGTGAGTAAGTCCCGCTTCGTCAGGCACGGTGGTGAATGACGCGCGAGAACGGATCGCATCTGCGAGATTGGTTTGCAGCGGCTGTGGCGCGGGGAGCGCGATACGCTGCATGCGCGGATACTCTTTATGCACGCCGATGCCGCTGGCTATGCCAACCGGCCCTGCGCCGCGACGAGTTGGAATCAGGGACCGAAGCGAAGTATGCAATTGAGAGAGAAAATGGCTCATGAAAATGGGTGCGGATGTTCGGTATATGGCTCAGTGCGCGGTGTGTATCCCAAAAGCCGGGGAACTTCAGTGAGACGCACGCCGCCGATATGCGGCTCTTGTTCATTGAAGTAAATTGGCTGCAATTCTGGAACGGCGATAAATTCAACATGCCATGGCGTAAGATTTTTTGCTGATTGTGTGTACGGCACCGAAACCGCACGATATCCGCGCGAGTGGATCCATGCAATGAGGCGCGCATAGTGCGCTGCTTCAGATTCGTTTCGCCACTCTTCGCTGTGTTCCATGACTTCGCCCGCGATGAGAAATGCGAGAAGTTCTGCACGAGCGCTATCCGCCCAGTAGAGGACGCGGTCAATGTGTCCAACACGTTCGCGTTTCGGCGTCGGAATACCGGCTTTGATGAAGCGCCGCGCACCGCGCCGGCCGCGGAGCGCCTCGAAGAGCGCTCCTGCAGCTGCCTGGGCGGGGCTCGCATTCGCCTTGATGCCAAACGCAAAGCGGGGCGCATGACCCGAATGATCTTCAAGAATCGTCATTACAGCATACGTCGGCGCGTCGGTAATAAGGCGGAGAAAATGTGGTTCGAGTCGGTACCGACGTGACGTTTGGACGAGCTTCGCGAGCGTCGGGCTCTCTGATGCAAGCGCCTCGGTCGAAAATCGTGGAGGCGTTAACTGGTTCTGCCAGGTGATCATGTAGGCATCACGTTCAATTGTCTCGAGGAGTCCGCGGAGGCGCACCCCCTCTTGCGTCGGCCACGAAGCAAGACCATTCGTAATGGGGTAAAGAATGGTTGGTTCGATATGTTGAAAACGGCGGGCGCGCAGTTGGTTTGTGCCGCTCGTCACCTGGGCTGGTATATATATGCGGGTGTCATCGACGAGTGAGTAGGCTCGGGTCCATACATAGGGAACATCGCGGAGCGTGAGGTGCGGAATGGTTGCCCGCTGCGAATCTGTAAAGCCCGCAAACTCATGCGGTGCGATAACAGCGCCAATCTGTTGTACTTCAGCTAGCGTTGCCGTTCGTTTATCTTGGAAATGGTCGGTTGTTTCAAACCACATATGCCGTTCATTCGCCTCGGCGAGAGCGGCGGAAAGCGCGGCACGATCATCATCAATTGATGTTCCTGATGCCGTCGAATCTTCACCATCACGATACACGGCGCGCCATTCGCGATACTGTGGCTCATCAGGGAGCGAGTATCGCGGGGCGTACGATGTGAGGACGCCGCGACTGCGCATTTTTTCGGCTATCTCAAAAAGATCTGCCAAATCGGGTCGATAATAGGGAAATCGTGCGGCGTCGTAGGTAAATTGCCCTCCGATGCGCTCTTCAATAAAACGGATGAATTTAGCGCGGGCTTGATATACCGAAGAATCTTTTTTTTGACGTCGAAAGAATTCATCGAAGGAAACAACGTCGCGCAGCATGGGCAGATGATAGCAAGCGGGACTCTCGGGTCAATCTCAACGCGTTTCCCACAGCAAGTCATTGCAAACGGTGGATTTCCGTTTGATAATTCAAATATGTACCTGCTCGGAAAAATGGCAGATTTCTCGCGTTCCGTTTTTCAGGGTATTCAAAATACCGCGCTTCTTACCTTCGGTTTCGTCTCAATCTTTTTTGCTGTTGCTCCGTTTATTTCGGCGCCGGGCAATGAATCAGATAGTGGAATCGCGTACGCAGATGCCCCGGCGTGTACTGGTGACGATGGGGGCGCTTGTACGGGCGATTGTGGCTGCAGCTGCGACGGTGGCTCTGCAGGCGATGGTGCTGGCTGCGGCGGCTGCGGCGGCTGTTCATCATCAGGCTGATTGTATTTATGGATCCAATAACCGAACCAGCGGTAACGGAACAGGGACATCGCGGACGTTCCGCGGTGCTTCTTGGCGCGTTCTCAATTGTCGTCATCGTAGTCGGCGTGTGGTATTTTCTAATGCTAGGCGTGCAGGATAGTGTGACGCCACCGCTTTTGGGCGAAACAAATCCTGACTACTCCGCCGGGAAGACCTTTTTTGCCAGTGGAAGGTATTCCGAAGCGCGCCAGCAGTTCGAATCAGCGCTTCAGAACGTTGATGAATACGGAGGGGAAGCGGGGCTGCGCTACGCGATCGCGCTGACTTTATGGAATGAAGGGAACGCGCTCGCTGCGGTTCCGATTTTCAAAGAAGTAGCAGCCGAACCAACCTATGACGCCGTAACGCGCGCGCATGCCGCTCGATCCCTCGGAGAAATAAGCGTGAGTGGTGACACTGCCGCGCGCGACGCAATCTTTTCAACCGAGCCATACAAATCAATGCTCGCGAAGCAGCCGGGTCTTTCTGCGCGTCGCATCTACGAATACGCATCATACTTGTATCCGACGGCATATTCTGAACTTCGTATCGCAGCGTGGTACGCAAACGCACTTGCCGATGGTGCGGGCGAGAACAAAGAAGAATACCAAGCAACCATCACGCAAAAGCTTTCGAGCGCGCGTGAAGATCTGACGCGCATCCCGTCTGGCTCGTTTGAGGCCATGACGATTCCGTCTATTTTGCGACTTCGCGCGACTGTGCTCGCGCGTACGATCGACGCGGGCCTCAGCACTTTTGAAGAAGCAGACGCCGCCTATTCCGAGGCGCTGAACGCGTCATCGGGTGCAGGTAAAGAAGGCGCTCGCACGAGCTATCGATACGCAATCTTCCTTGCCGAGCATGGTGCAATGGATCGCGCGCTTCCAATGATGCGACAGGCATTGCCGGGCGCAGAAGCCGAGGGAATTATTTCCAATCTTGTGGATCCAGCGTCTCTCACGAAGAGCGAGGAGGCGGCAGTACGCACGCTCGCGGCCGACGCTTCGATTTCGGCGTCACTTGCTGCTCACGGCTGGACCTTCTCACAGTAATTTTCGTATGACTGCCGCGCGGATCGCGCAGGTTGTCGTTGTTTTTCTCATTGCTGTCCTCGTCACATATTCAATTCCTAGCACACGCATTGCGGCAATCACTTTCTACGAGGATACAATACTTACTGTTGCGCCATCGGGGGAGCGAGCGCTGTACTATGCTGATCGGCATTTCCACGCATCGTCAGGCGTACTCTACGATTTGGAGCGTGCAGAGGGCTTATACGACCGCGCAAACGAACTCGATCCAACGCTTCCCACACTCCAACACCAGCGTGCACGCGCCGCATTTCTCAAGGGCGATTTTTACAATGCACTCGCCCTGATTAATGCGGCAATTGAGCAGGATAGCAAGCTCATGCCCTCTATATATATGCGGGGACTCATCAAAGGCTTCATTGGAGATTACGAGGGCGCAGCAGAGGATTACGAAGCGTATCTTCGTTCCGATCCGACCAATTGGGCCGCCATCAACGACTATGCGTGGGTTCTTCTAAAGGGAGGACGCTCACTGGATGCGCTCGTCGCCGTTGATTGGGGTCTTATGCATTCACCAGGTAACGCGTGGCTCCTTAACAGCAAGGCAACAGCGCTTTTTGAGCGCGGTGAATATGAAAAAGCGCTTGAAGCCGCGCGCGCTGCAGAAAAGGCATCTACACGTGTTACCGAAGAAGAGTGGCTTCGCGCGTACCCTGGCAACGATCCCTTAATAGCGGGAGAAGGTATTACCGCACTTCGTGATGCAATAGCGGCGAATGTGCACGGCATCGAGGCGCGCGTTAAGGGCGAAGAAAAAGCCGTGCAATAATAGATGTATGAGCGTGAGTTCTCTCCAGAACAAGCAAATACTATTTCTTGGCGCCGTCATTCTGGTTTTTGGTGCAATTGTGTTTGCAGGAGAAGATCGTGCGCCGCTTTCATCGTCGGAAACACGCTTTGTTGAACGCTCTGCCGGCGGCTTACAGATCGTTCCTGCATCATGCGCATCCGACCCGCACTACACCGGTGATTGCAGTGACGGAACCGAAGAAGGTGAGCCGGGTTCGTGCACGCTCTCCGCTTCGCCTTCATCGATTACGTCAGGTCAGTCGTCGACGCTTTCGTGGAGTACGTGGCGCAATGATAACTATTGGCAGGATTCAATAACACTCAGTTCGTTTGGTGAAGTTGGCGAAACGGGATCGATCGTCGTATCGCCGACACAAACAACCACGTATGATCTCGAGGTTTCCTTCTCCTATTTTGGCATTACGGATGGCGGGACGATCCATTGTTACGCAACTGTTTTTGTCGATGAAGGTCAGAATCCGCCAAGTACACCGCTTCCGCCGAATATTCCGCCGGGCGCGGATGGATGTCCAACCGGCTACTCTCTTCAGATCACTACCTGTGTCTACACTGGTTGCCCTGCAGGATACACGCTCCAGGGAACGGCTTGCGTCAGCGATAGTGTCCCCCAATGCAGCGGATACGTCTGCGTTGGCAATGATCTCTACGAGCGATATGAGGGCAACAATCAGTGCCTCACGCGAATAAACCAAGCGTGTGCGTGGGGCTGTTCAGCTGGAGGCTGTCTCGCCGCACCAGCAGGTCAGGGCAACATTACCGTGACGCCTGCCATAGTGCGCAGCGCCGAATCAGCGACCGTCTCGTGGACGACAACGGATATGGTTCCTAATTCCTGTACGGTTGTCGAAAATAACCCTGACATAACTGAAAGTGGCAGTGGCGCAAACGGCTCCTTTGTCGCTGAAAACATCCGTCAGCAAACATCGTTCACGCTTACGTGCGAGCGGCTCGACGGCACTACATTCACCGATTCAGCAACGGTAAATATCTTGCCGGTGTTCGAGGAGAATTGATGCGTATCCCCATTTCGCGGAGCGCAATTCACAATTATAAAAAGTTTGTGAGACAATTCGTGCATGGTGTTTTCGGAAACCGCGCGCGCTGCACGCATTGCTACACTTGTCGCTCTTCTTAGCAGCATCTGCCTTCTGCCGCTCAGTATCATTGCGCAAACAACCACTAATGGTGGTGTGGAGGCGAACGCCAGTGCCCCCGCGGAAATGCAGGGAACCACGTCGTGCTTTGAGTACTATCACTTCAATTCCGTGCAAGCCAACCTCACGGCGCCCGTTGCGTCCACGGTCTCTGGCGCCACGATCAGCTTCAGTGGTACCCTCACGAATGCGAATTCGTATCCGGTCGTTGATGGCACGTTGTATGTAAAGGTGTTTCGAATTCGCGGCATCGACAAAGACCCGCTTGGCCCCGATGTCATCGATCAATTTCCGGTCCAAGATGGAATCGTGATTCCAGCCAACGGTTCGGTTCCTGTCTCCTTCGAGTGGCGTGTTCCCGCGTATGCACTCAGCGGTGAATACCAACTCGCGACTTTTTTTGTGACGGCGCAGAAATCCAATTTGCTGGGCCTCTCGTTTACGGACGATGTTGTGGGCAATATGGTGACGTTTGATGTGCTTGGCGAGCAGGAAGCGAGTGTCGCATTTTTGAAATCGAATACGATGGTGGATGGCCAGCCGTATTATTTCGCTGCGTATCCACCAGTACTTGGCACCGATCCCGTCGTTGTTACGGGAAGTGTCCGGAACACCGGGGCAACCACCGAGCGCGCGACGGTTCGTTGGAAAGTCTATCAGTGGGATGCGCAAGCGGAAGAACAGGTTATTCAGGAAGAGACTGCGACCGTTTCGGTTCCTGCAGGCGGCTCTCTGCCCGTCTCGATCACCGTGCGCGATCAGCGGTATCCCGTATACCTCGCCGTCGGGGAAGTCTCATGGCGCGATACAAAATCACTCATTAATGTTCGTTTTGCGCGCGATGGCGTCGATCGTCTCAAGCTGAATTTTCCTGCAATAACGGCATATCCGTTGACTCCGGGAGAAGAGGCAACACTCTTTTCGTGCCTCCACAATAGTGGCTCGGCATCGGTAATCGAGAATGGGCGACTCGAACTTACACTCACCGACACGCGCGGACGCACCATTCACTCCCACACGTACACGGGCGATGTTACAGGGAGAATGATGGCAGTTGCTTCGCCATTCACGCCAAGCCGGGCGTACAACTCATTCGTGCTCGGCGCGCGTCTCTTTCAGGACGGCCAGCTAGTAGACGAAGTATCGGTTGCCTACAATTGCGATCAACTTGCCCCCGGTCAGTGCGAGGAAGAAGGGTATCCATGGTGGTATATTCCCGGCGCGCTCGCGCTTGTTCTAGTGCTCGGTCTCATCGCTCTTAGCATGCGTCGTCGCGAACCATTAGCAGCACCTCCTCAGCCATCATCTCTATGATTCACGCACTTTCCCGCTCCGTTCTGCCTACGCTCGGAATCATACTTGCGATGATGCTCATATTTCTCGTCTCTGCGCATCCGGCAGAAGCAAAAAAGAAAACCTATCCGTTCTCGAGTGTTGATTCAAGTGGAAGTGTGATGTCGCTCTCGGGCGTCAGCGCGTCCAAGCTTTGGACGACAAACGTTTCCGGGTCACTCTGCAACCGTTGTTATTCATCATCGTGGTTCATTGATAGTCCAATGATCACTGTCCAGTATGGCGTGCAGGTGATACTTGATTCGACCGGTGAGACGGTTCCTCCTGGCGGTACGATTCCCGCGGGCGAGCATGTGCTCTTTCTCTTTAAACCGCATGTCTCGGGAGATATCTTCTGGTTCGGGACAGGGCACCACAACACGTCTCCGTATGGCGATTGGGTAACGAGTCTGGCCTTGGGAGCGGACGGCTCGGATTCAGTCCCGCAGGAAGTCGGTGGGAGCATCCATAACATCTGCTCGCCAGAAAACGTTACGACTGTTACGCATAAAGATGGAAACGCTGCATTTGGGGCATTAGGGATTAATGCTCCCAAGAAGCGCATTGGTGGCCTCGACGCATACACTTGTACGCCGATTGCCGCAACGGGCGGAGGCGTATCTTCGGTCGGCACGTTGAACGGCGGAGGACTCGATTGTGTTTTTGAATCAGGGGGAGAGGTTTCTGCGGATTTCGTCTTTGAAGAAGTTTCGGGTCATTTTTATACAAATGCGGGCCCTGTCGGCGGGGGGTGCTACGGTTCCAATGATCTTTCCTTTACCGGCCCCGCATACATCGGCGACGGAAGCCGCGGCGGCGTGGGAGGCGGGCGCTATACCCTCAATGTCCCCGAACAAACCATTCCATTTACCCTCACTGTTCTCGATGTTGGTGATCCTCCAACCGCTCCATCTCTTCAGGGCGGTGCGGCGTGCGTTGTTGGCCAGCCCTTTACCATCAAAATGAGCGCGACCGATCCTGACGGAGACGGTATCCGCTATGGCGTTGATTGGAATGCAGACGGTGCTGTTGATCAGTTCGTTCCTGCGTCAGGCTACGTCCCATCAGGAACAGAACAAAGTTCATCCCGCACCTATGCAACCTCCGGCGCGAAGCTTGTGAAAGTGTTTGCGCAAGATGAAAAAGGAAAAGTTTCGCCAACCGCAAGCATTAATTTCAATTGTGGGGGCGAGGGAGAGGAGGAGGGTGACGAACCGAGCACGTGCCCCCTCGGGTACTCACTCCAAAATAAAACCTGCGTCTTTGCGGGGTGCCCAGGCGGATATTCGAATATTGGTGGGCAATGCGTTGTTGATGCACCGCAGTGCACATCGTCGTACTACTGCTCCGGCAACAACCTCTTCCAGCGAAACGCGCAATGTGTCGAGTCGTTCAATCAAACATGCGTCTTTGGCTGCACTGGTGGTGGCTGTGTTAGTGCACCTCCCGGCTCGGGGAAGATCATTGCGGTGCCTGCACTTGTGCGCAGCGGTGAGAAAAGTGTAATTACGTGGGATACCAGCGACATGCTCTCGTGCTCAGTGCTCGAGAATAACCCCAAAATTCAAGACAGTGATTCGCGCGTCCGTGGTACATTCATCTCAAGCGCACTCACTGAGCAAACGAGCTACACGCTCATGTGCGAAAAAGAGGGCGGCGGCACATTCAGTGATTCGGCAACTGTGAATATCTTGCCGGTGTTTGAGGAAGACTAGTATGCGTCGACTTATTGTTGCCGCATTGGTTCTCCCACTGTTCGCTTTCGCGCAATCGGACGAACTGCGCGCGCAAATTCGCGCGGACCTCATGCAAGATCCGCGAGCGTCGGAAATGTCGGAAACAGAAATGAATGCGCTTATCGGTGCGCTTGCCGCGGAAGCGGAAAGTTCAGGCTCTGCGGAGAGCTATATGGGTTCGAAGGCTGAACCGACCTTCACTTACGACCCGCCCATCATTGAACCCTCCAATCCGTACCTCGCCATCCTCACGGCGCCCATCATGATTGCCATTCTTTCCTTTATTGCGGTCATCCTCGGCCTCGTCCTCCTCATGCGCCACAAAAGACGTGCGGCGCTCTCGAATTTGCAAAATAGCTAAAGGGAAGGTATACTCCTCCCACCTCAAACGAGGCACCCATGTCCCCATACGGGACCACTGGCCCGGACTCTCAAATTCCGCGCTAGTGCGCGGTTTTTTCACTATGAAGTCATTCTTCGGCATCAAAGGACGCATGACCCAAATCTTCGACGAGAAGGGGGTTGTTTCCGCTGCAACGATCATCAATGCGGCGCCGATCACCGTTTCTCAAGTAAAGACATCCGAAAAAGACGGTTACCAAGCCCTCCAGTTCGCGATCGGTTCCCGCAAGGAAAGTCGCCTCTCAAACCCGGTTAAGGGCCACCTCAAAGACATCGCGCCAGCTCGCTACATCCGCGAAGTGCGCACCGAAGAAGCAATGGATCGTGGCGCAAAGGTTGATATTTCAAGCTTCGCCGTTGGCGACGTTGTCGAAGTCTCTGCCGTTTCAAAAGGTAAAGGCTTCCAAGGTGTCGTGAAGCGTCACGGCTTCAAGGGCGGACCTCGATCTCACGGCCAAAAGAACAAGGAGCGCTCTCCCGGTTCGATCGGCGGTGCAGGACGCGCAGGTGGTCGTGTTGCGAAAGGTGTGCGCATGGCAGGCCGTATGGGCGGTGACCGCATCACGGTCAAAAACCTCCGCGTTCTCCAGGTTGATGCCGCAACAAACACGCTTCTCATTTCCGGCGCAGTTCCAGGCAAGCCAGGCACACTCGTTGAAATTCACGGCTAATTTTATATGAAATCCGACATCTACAACGCAGCAGGGAAAAAGACAGGTTCCGTCGAACTTCCGGAAAATGTTTTCGACGTCAAATGGAATGCGGCGCTCATGCACCAGGTTGTAACTTCGATGCAGGACAACGCACGTACACCAGTCGCGCACACAAAGGGTCGCGGTGAAGTTCGTGGCGGTGGTCGCAAGCCTTGGAAGCAGAAGGGAACTGGCCGCGCACGCCATGGTTCTACTCGTAGCCCGATCTGGAAAGGTGGCGGTGTGACGCACGGTCCGCGCAACGAAAAAGTGTACGCTCGCACAATTCCGGCAAAGATGCGCGCAAAGGCGCTCTTTATGGCACTTTCGCAAAAACTCAAAGACGGCGAAATTGCGTTTGTCGATTCCTTCGGTATCGAAAAGCCGTCGACTTCTTCTGCAAAGAAGACGCTCGTCGCCCTCTCCAAGAATTTTGAAAAGCTGGGCGCAAAAAAGAAGAATGTTGCGCTCATCGCCTTTGCCGACGCAAAAGAAGCATCGACGAAGAGCTTCCGCAACCTCGGCAATGTCCGCTACAGCGCAGTTCGTGATCTCAATCCCGTTGCTGTGTTGAAGCATTCAATCCTCGTTTTCGAAAATCCTGAAGCCGCGGTCGCTATTCTCAGCCATCGCGCGAACAAGAAGAACAAATAATATATGGCACTTTTCTCACGCAAAACGAAAAAGGAAAAAGAGGTGGCGGCACCCGTTTCCGCGCCAGCTGCAGTTCCTGCAATGAAAGGCGACTACTCGTTCGTCCTCCACAATCCGCGTATCACGGAAAAAGCATCCATGGCAATGGAAGGTTTTACCTACGTCTTCGAAGTTGCACCAAATGCGAACAAAAAGCAGATTGCAGCAGCAGTGCAGGCAGTCTACAAAGTGAAGCCGCGCAAAATCGCCATCGTTAACGTAAAGCCAAAGCAGGTTCGCAACATGCGCAGCGGGAAGTACGGCATGAAGGGCGGCATCAAGAAGGCATACGTCTACCTCCAAAAGGGCGAAACTATCACTATTGCATAATCGTATGGCCATTAAATCCTACAAACCAACAACGAAAAGCCAGCGCGCGATGACGCGCATCCATTACAAGAGCGCGCTCTCCGGCCACAGGCCGCACAAGGCACTCTTGAAAGGCAAGAAGTTTGCTGCAGGTCGCAACTCGTTCGGTCGCATCACGATGCGTCACCGCGGTGGCGGTCACAAACAGCGCGTGCGCGATGTTGATTTCACATTCGACAAAAAGAATGTTCCGGCAAAATTGACGACGATCGAATACGATCCGTTCCGCTCCGCGTTCATCGGCCTCGCCGTCTACGCAGACGGTGCGAAGCGCTATGTCGTTGTCCCGAAGTCTGCGCAAGTAGGGGACGCATTCGTCGTTTCTGAAACCGCTCCGGTAAAACGCGGCAATCGTCTTACGCTCTCGAACATCCCGGTCGGTACCTTTGTCTACAATATCGAAGTGAAGCCGGGCGCAGGCGGTGTCATCGCACGCTCCGCAGGCGCGTTCGCAGAAGTCGTCGCGCAGGACGCGGGCTACACGCACCTCAAAATGCCATCAACCGAAGTTCGCAAAGTTCT
>JBAQPT010000097.1:0-4305 GCA_049306055.1 Minisyncoccia bacterium
AGTTTCTTGATGTAGACCCAGAGTTTTTTGACGACTTCTGAGCGTGGCATCGGACCTTTGCCAATAACTTCTGCGAGATCATCGCTGATCTGCATCGGCTTCATAAATGCTGAATTGCTTTTTGCCATATGATTCAAATTAAAAAACGTGCTAATTGGTAATTCCCTGTATGGGAGCATTATACGGGGGACGCCCCAAGCCACAAGTGGGTGCATGGGATAGCTTAGTTGCAGAAAGACGAATGCTTATCTAGTATTCGCATGTGGGATCCATCCTCTATCCGCTCCTCGCCGCACTTGCGGTCATGTGTATCTCTCTCGTCGGAGTAATTTTTGCATCGGGCACGATAGGTAAATGGATAAATAGTCGCCTCACGTATCTCGCGACGTTCTCTGCCGGTGTTTTTATCGTCGTCGCATATTTTCTTGCGGAAGAAGCGGTGCACGAAGGCGGTTGGGTTGCTGGTGTTGGCTCTGTTGTGCTTGGTGCCGCAGTAATGGAGGCAATCCGATTTTTCTTCCCAGCCCCGCACCACCATCACGGGCCACACGACCACGGACACACTCACATAGATGGTCGTCAGGTTCTCCTTAGTGATGCGCTCCACAATATCGGTGACGGCATTCTGCTTGTCGGCGCGTTTGCGTCGAATATCTACGTGGGACTTGCCGCAACAGTCGGTGTTCTCCTTCACGAAACCGTGCAGGAAGTTTCTGAATACTTTGTACTGCGAGAGGCGGGATATTCAAATAGAGGCGCACTTCTCCGCAATTTTGCTGTTTCTTCGACGATTCTTATCGGTTTTGTGTTTGCCGCATATCTCTCCTCGATGGAGTTCTTCTTGGCGCTCCTTTCCGGAATAGCGGCCGGCGGTTTTCTTTCTGTGGTGCTGCACGACCTTCTGCCGCACGCAATCGCTTCCGCACGCGCGCAAAGCACCGCCGTGGTGCATGTGCTCGCAATAGCAGCCGGCCTGCTCGCCATGCTCGGCGTGCAAATGCTCATGCCGCATGAGGAACATGCGCCGGAAGTGACACCAGAAGTAACAATAGAATCGACGATGGAGGTGCGCGCATCAGAAACCGCAAACACTGCCACTCCGCCGCGTAATGATGTTGCACCGCAAAAAGCTGCTGCGACCGACGTGCCGACAGCCCCACAAACAGCGTCGACAACGCCTACCGAAGACGATGGCGCGCTCAGTGATGGATCTGCGGCAGGAACAGAGCTTGAGGACGAGAAACCATCAGACGTGGAGCCGCAATAATTTACTTTGTCTCGTCGAACCCGAGGCAGACGGAATTAATACAGTATCGTTTTCCGCTCGAAGTTGGGCCGTCGGTGAACATGTGGCCGAGGTGCGATTTACATTTAGAGCATACAACTTCCGTGCGGCGCATGCCGTGAGAATCATCCGATTGTAATTCAACGGCTCCGGGAAGCGCTTCGTCGAACGACGGCCAGCCGGTGCCGCTATCGAATTTTGCATTTGAAGGAAACAATTGCGTGCCGCATGCCGCACATTTGAAAACTCCACCACGCTTTTCTTGGAGAAGTGCGCCGGAAAACGGCGCTTCCGTTCCCTTTTCGCGTAAAATTGCATATTCTTCAGGCGACAATTTATCGCGCCATTCCGCTTCTGTTTTCGGCATATCAGCCATATCGTAATTCTACCATTATCGCTTTGCGGTAATTGCTTTTTTGTAGACGTCGAGATGCTTGAGAGCCTCTCCCGTGCCCTTCGCAACACAGAGCGGCGCATCTTTGGCGAGCTGCGCTTTCACTCCTGTACGACGCAGGATAAGTTCTGGAAAATTGCGCAGTTGCGACGAACCGCCCGTCATGATGATGCCGTTATCAATGATGTCCGACGCCAGTTCTGGCGGTGTTTCTTGCAACACGTCCTTAATGGCGCCGACGATCATGCGCAGCTCTTTCGTAACCGCACGAACGATTTCGTTGCTGTTAAGTTCGACGGTGCGCGGAAGTCCGGTGAGATGATCTTGGCCTTTCACATTCATGCGAAACTCGTCTTCGATCGGGACCGCTGAACCGATTTCAATTTTGATGCGCTCCGCCATTTTGTCGCCGATCGAGAGATTGAAATTCTTGCGGATGTAGTCACTGATGGCACGATCAATCGCATTTCCTGCGCATTTTACCGATGTCGACGCGACAATGCCGCCAAGAGAAATCACGGCAACGTCGGTCGTGCCACCGCCAATGTCCACGATCATGTGTCCGCGCGCTTCGTAAATAGGAATGCCTGCACCGATCGCCGCGAGAATTGGTTCTTTGACGACATATGCGTGACGCGCACCAGCTTTTGTTGCTGCTTCAACAACCGCGCGGCGTTCGGTCGACGTAACTCCTGCTGGAACAGAGACCATGACTTCCGGACGAAACACATTCCATCGCCCAAGCGCTTTCCGAATGTAATAGCGGAGCATCGCTTCTGTTACGCGGTAATCCGCAATGACACCGTCTTTCATTGGTCGATAGGCTTTGATCGCATCTGGTGTGCGGCCAATCATTTCTTTTGCGTCGTTCCCGATCGCCAGAATACGATTGTCTTCAAGAGAAACAGCAACAACCGATGGCTCATTAAGAACGATACCGCGACCAGGTGCAAAAACAAGAACCGTTGTGGTTCCAAGATCAATGCCGAGTTTGGGGGAAAGAAAAGACATAGTTCGGCAATTGTATGTTTTTGCCTGAAAAAGGAAAGGCGTCGCGCTAGTGGCGACGCCGATTTAAAATTTCCGAAGGAGATCCTGTCTAGCGTACCCGCTGACGTCGTGCTGCGCGAAGAGCTTGTGCCGCGCAATCCCTCTTGCCATAGTCACGAGCATACTGGGCGCGTCTCGCATGCGCGCTCGATTGATTGTCTTCAGTTTCAACAGTGCCTGCAAAATCCTCGACTGGGCTTTCTGCCATCCGTTGGTCTCCCTTGGCTCGGAACAATCACTGTTCCTCGCGGAGCACAATAACGAACCTTTTGTAGATTGGCAAGGCTATTTGCCCTCCTCCTGTGGATGCTTCTTAGGATCCAATTCGTACCAAAATCGCTTCGAGAAATTCGCAGAATCGTCACAAATGCGTTTCAAATAGTAGAGATCCTTCGTCGGAATTTGCTCAAGAATTTTGCCCATTCTTCCCATTGAAATTTTAGGAAGGCCGTCACGAGAGCGCCCGGGATTTATGCGGTCGACAAAATAGCGCATGAGTTCCCCACGCTCAGTAATGCGGATGCGTGCAGTCGTCTGTCGGAGACTTGCCTTGATGTGCTTCATACCCCCATTGTACAACATAGACAGAATGTGTTATAAGTGTTGTGGGAATTGCATGTTTATTGGAATCGGACAGGTTGGGCGTATCCCCACCTAAACCTGTCTGATGCTACGCGGACGGCCGCCTCCCACCGCAAGGAATGTCGGCCGACATCATGGCGCCGAAAGCGTAGGGGGCGAGAGAAGTGACTACACCAGCAGTCGAAGGTATTTGATCGTACCTCCGGCTCAACGAAGCCAAACTTTTCTCGTCCCATTTTCTCTGGCCACGTCTCCGACGTGGCCACTTTTCTTTTATCAATACACCCGTATCATTCACGGTATGCGCGCCATCGTCCAAAACGGACATCCGACGCTTCGCAATATTGCAAAAGAAATCCCGCTCGATGAGATCGGGTCCTCTTTCGTGCGGGAAATAATTGCTGACATGAAAGCGCTTCTTGCCAAGGAAGAATTTGGCGTTGCGATAGCGGCTCCACAGGTTGGTGAATCAATTCGCCTTTTTGTTGTTGCGGGGAAAAATCTCATCAAGGACAAACGCGCAAAAAAGAAGCCGGGCAAAGAAGAAGATATGGACGAGGAGTATTTGGAAGGAATTCCGGAATTCGACGAGGTGTATATAAATCCAATTGTCGTTCGACAGTCGCGCAAGAAAACAAAAAAACATGAAGGATGCCTTTCCGTACGCGGCACCTGGGGTATGGTTCCGCGCACAGAGAAGATGACACTGCAAGCATATGACGAGCGCGGCAAAAAATTTGAACGCGGCGCGAGCGGGTTTCTCGCACATATTTTTCAGCACGAAATGGATCATCTGGACGGTGTCTTATACATCGACAAAGCGACAGAAGTTTTCGATGAGCAATCCACAGATGGCCATTGACACCTCCCTCCACATTTTTGATACTGGGGAGATCGGGGGAGCCAGTGCGCGACTGCGCGCACGGAGCCGGTCGAGGGCGGTCGCATACTCATTTTCGCGACCGCCCTTTTCTATATTCTAAAAGGAACGTAT
>JBAQPT010000098.1:0-6364 GCA_049306055.1 Minisyncoccia bacterium
CCTTAAATTACTTTCGACATTGTTCCGCCAATTACCATCGACATGATCGGCAACTAACGGAACAACACCGGTCTTCTGATTCACCTTTGACCAACCACAAAGGCAGCATTTATCCCCATATTTGATCCGCAGGTATTTCTTTATAGGACCAGTTACAACTCCAATGCTCTGTAATCCTGTTATCTTTCCCTCTTTCCACCTTTTGATATATGCGTGATATTGAAATTCTTGCTGACAGATGTTGCTGCAATATTTGTAGAAGGAACGATATGGTTCGTTGCCGCAATTAATACAGGGGGTTCTCGGTTTCTTTGGATTTACCATCTCAAAAGAATACCATTTATCTTTCACGATTCGGTCTCCGGTTGATATGTGTGGACAAGTTGAGCCGGAAGAGAGAATCGGACTCTCGACCTCCATCTTACCAAGATGGCGTTCTACCACTGAACTATTCCGGCGAAACAAACCGATACTAGCACGCATTCGGCGCGGAATAAAACTCAAGCGAGCGAATCTAAATTGGATACGCTCTCAATTCTTCAATTACCGGCGCAATCGTGGCGTCAGTGATGTCTTCCGGCCTGATTGATGCGCTTTCAAAAAGAAGCTTCTCGATTTCAAGCGCCGTTGCAAGGTATTCAGCGATCTGGTCATGCCGTCCGTCAGGAAAAAATTTATTCGCATACCGTTCGCGCACGTCGCCAAGGCGTTCCGCAAGCGACAATATTCCAAACGGCCCGACGCGCATGTCAGCATATTGCGCAATCAAGACTTCGGTATCCCCTCTCGCTAACGCAGCTTTCATGTTCGCAAAGCCGGTGTTGTTTACAAGCGTCTGGACACCGCTCATGCCCAATTCGCTGAGAATCACGTCAGTCGCCGGTTTTTCTTTTTCGCCGTACTTTGCGCGAAATTCACGTTGCACGTCCTTCCAATGCAGCACCTCTTCGGGCGGGCACAGCCCTTCAAGCCCTCGAGTATCGTCGAAATTAAATTTAACAATGGCGCCGATGTCATGCAGGAGGCAGCCGGTAACAACGAGACTTATATCAACGTCACCCGAATATGCCTCAGAGAGAAACTTCCCCACCGCAGCAACGCGGAGCTGATGCAGCTGCAACCACGGCGGCGTCTGGTAAGTTTTGTAGATGTCCCCAACTGTGCGCATCCGCAGAGGGTAGCACAAAATCACCGTATACTGAGGGTATGAATGACGTCTTTCGAAAAGTCGCGCACGGCGTGAGTCGTGTCATGGGGACGCCATGGGCGTTTGTAACTGCTGTTTCCATTATTATTCTCTGGGCGATCGCTGGACCAATTTTTAATTTTTCCAACACGTGGCAGCTCTTCATTAATACCGGAACGACCATCCTCACCTTTCTCATGGTCTTTCTCATTCAAAACACCCAAAATCGCGACGCGCGAGCGATGCACCTCAAGCTCGATGAATTGATCAAGGCAATCAAAGAAGCACGCAATGAAATGATTGATCTCGAAGATCTTTCCGACACGGAGCTTGAGCGACTACAAAAGGATTTTGAGCGGGTGCGGGAGTTGCGGGAGTAAATGAGCCTCGCATCTCGCCAAAAAAGACTGGCGGAGGCCAGTCTTTTCGTCTCGATGCGCGAGTGACGGGTGCTGACCCCGCGACCTCGTCCGTGACAGGGACGCGCTCTACCGTTGAGCTACACCCGCATTTTTTCCGTATAACGTCCGTAAGGCTAACTGGTATTTCTGGAACTTTCTAGCCAGATACAGGCCGTCATCGGGCACAGTATTATACATTAAATGGAATAAAGCAATACTGTCACGATGGCTAAAAACAAGCTCATATCCGCTATTATATTTCTCCATAACCAAACCACCCTTAACCCCCCTACTCTTAAGATTTTCCAACAAGGAAACGAGAAACGCTCGGCTGCCGCAGGTAAACCTCGTCGCAAACACATATCGGGGAACTTTCCGATCTTTGGCCTGATGTTTTTTGAAATAAACGCATCCATCGCCGTCAAAGTATCCGCGAACAAAATCACCCAAATATCTTTTTGGAATATGCGGTAGCGCAAGTACATTGGATTTGTTCTGAACAAAACCTAAGGCAGTCAGATTAGAAAAAATCATTTTGCTACCTATTTGGAGTCGATATGCGATCTTGTGATCCTTCTGTTTCAAGGTGGGTATCCGAATGCCAATGCGATGATTAGATTTTAATGCCAATCGCGTCATTTCGATAAGACATTTGTCGGTACTATGAAATTCGATATAGCGACCACCTCTTTTATTTTCAAACATTGTTCCATCTGCGGCAAAGTAGCCCAAAACGTACGCCATCGTCGGAGTCCATTTTTTGAAAAAATCCTGATTAACTTCTCTGAGGACGGGAGCCACGCAAACATTTTCCCACGTGACAGAACATTGTTCTATCCACTCTTGTGGACAATTTCATGTTGCCCTGCACTGGCTAAGTTTTCTTGTGTCGACGCCAAGATTTGCACTTGGGACCTTCGCTTTATGAATGCGACGCTCTAACTACCTGAGCTACGCCGACGTGACTGCAAAATAGCATTTTTACGGCCTTATTTCAACGAATCCTTGATGCCCTCAAAAAATGCCTTGTCCTTGGGGTGCGTGAGTAGATCGGTCACTTTTTCTGGCAAAACCCACCGCGCTTCCGGATTGTACGAGTCTTGCGGCGCAAGTGTCATTTCCTCGGTCGTAAAAAGGAACATCCGGATTGTGCGATGTTCGGACATATCGTCTCCTCCACCGACGGTACCGCGATATCGGTCATACGAACCAAGCTCTCGCACGAATGCAAGATTTTTGAGTCCGGTTTCTTCTTCTATTTCTCGCCGAGCGGCCGCTTCTGCTTCTTCTCCTTCTTCAATATGCCCTTTCGGCAAGCTCCAAAACTCATCACGATTTTTCACGACGACAATGTCACCATTGGAATTCATAACAACACCTCCAGCGACTTGGACATGGTTCATGATGCGATTATACAGCGAAAGCTCTATGTATCGCGAGCACATCGATGTTACGCAAGTATTTTCACAATTTCTTCTGGGGAAACTTCTGTTGGAGTTAAACTATGTAGTCTTTTAAGAACTTTTCCAAAATTCGCGCCTTTTTTAATAAATTGACCCAAGATATCTCGCTGCCCCTCAAAAAAGGTTGCGTCATGTGAAAATGCGTCCGTTCCCTCAACATTGTGTCTTCGCTCGTGAGTGAGCAAATCAATCAACTCAGCGAGGAACGTGCGCACCGTTGAATGTGTAACATCGAGTTTTTCGTCAACAATTTCTTTTAAAATTGATTGATTTCTTCTAAAGTACGTATCGAGGTTCAACCCCAATGTACCGAATCGGGAAGCATGACCGTCACTCTGGCCAACTTCGAAATAGTATGTGGGAACAACCTCTTTCGCCCCAATATTCCTCTGCACTTCTTTCACAATTTGATCCAACGCGTAGAGCAGAGGCACATCTCGCTTAATAGCGGCTCCCGAAGGCAGTTTTACCCCGCGCATAACGATAGTCGAACCCGACTCTGAAATACCCAACTCAGACCGACGCTGCGCAGCGCTCAGAGCATCTGCCTCTCTTTGAATTACTCGATGTTGAGCTGATTGCATGATATCGAATAACCCTCGCTTCTCAGAAAATACATGCACATCAAATGACTTTGGATCCGTAACAAAGATCTCTCTCAATTCTCGTAGCGAAATCAACTTCCCAGCATGCTGTACATGAGGAATCTCAATGAGTAATTGCCCTAATGTCAATTCGTCGGAGATATATGGCCTCCAATCTATGGGCCTACCTTGTTGAAATAACGATACATCGTTGCGAATTTGATCTGACGGTTGGGCAAAAAAGCGTCCTGTATCAAAGAAATCGTATGGAAGCGCTTTAAAATCGTATATACCTTTTGCAAATCCGCTTAAAAAAGCATTCATAAGGGCTTCGTCAACGGATTGCTTGAGAATTGGAAAGACCTCTTGCTTCCGCGCGATATCCGCGCGCGAGCCGATTAATTCTATGTTCTTGGGTACATCGATGACGATGCCTGTTCTTTGCAGTTCAGTGTGGATCGAGCGAGGAAGCCCTCTCGTGTACTCGCGGTCAATGTTCTTTATGTACAACCCCTGTTGCGTAACTACATTTTCAGTCCCCGCATATATGGTCAATGATCCATATCCGGGAACTATCGAAGTTGCCAAAGATTCTCTCCTTCTATTAATTTGCTTGTCTGCAAACCGGACACCCACTTCGTCTGCGTTTATAAGCGAGCCACCTCCGTATACTGAAGCCTTACAAAAAGCAGCACTCATACTTGGTGATTCTGACGATGAAAACTGCTGGATTCGCGTGCCAACGAACGGCTCCTGCATCTGCTCAAGACGAATCTGATAATCGAGCAAATTACCGCTGCCATCTTTTACCGGAGTAAGCTCGATGTTGGTTGTTCGACCGTCTCCCGTACCGGTTTTAATCAATACCTTTCTGGCACCATTCAAAATGGTAAAGAACCCCTGCCCAAATGCTCCAATATTTCTGTCGTCCGTACGTTTTGAAGATTCTCCGGGCACAAGGAGATAATTTACGACCGTTGAAAAATCCATCCCAATGGGGTCCCTCACTTCAACAATTAGATCATTCCCAAGTACATACGGGGATATTTGAATTTGTGGTGTATCTTGGAAATCTCTTCCCGATGTTCGTATCGCATCTAAGCCATTTTGAATCATCTCTCGCACCCAAAGGAATTGATCGTTAACGATCTGATTTTGTACCGCGTGCTGTATTTCTCGTAATGCCTTGCTTGGATCTGCGCCGTTTCGTTCCCACCCCTGCACAAATTCGGATAGTTCTGAAATACCTCGAAATTGAGAAAATATCCTCTCTGCTCCGCGTTTTTGCAACACCAGCTGCGATAACGGAATGGTCATTCCCTCCTCTCCAATCTCAATTTCCGCATCAGTCCACTCTTGCAACAACTCCCCTCCCTCAAACAAGTACATGATATACGGCCTGAATTTTTTAGGCACTTTATCGTACGCACCGCGACGCGCGTCTTGAATGTGATCAACGGAAAGACCACTCACCAGCTCAACTTGTTGCTGCGAGGAATGAGTCGCAATTTGTGATACAAATAGAGCATACCCACGATCCACAAAAGCCTGTATCTCCGCCTTACCATAACCCTGAGCCCATTGCATACCGCGTAATAATGTTTCTAAAAAGATTGCCCCGCGGTTAATGGTTGGCCAGTCATACTCTAAATCGCTCTTGAGACGCGCAAAATCGACAAACAGGGATAACCGAGACAGCCTCCCGAGAGCCTGATAGCCAAAGTCCATTTTGGTGAGCATGTCAGCATGTTGTTTCATACCACGCATTCTCTCTACTTCATGTAGCATCTTCACAGATGAACACTCGTCCATGCTCCCACGAATGCCGGTCGGAATAGCGTGGTGTATACGTATGTACCACATCCACCATGGGTCATTCGCGAGAATCGCATCCACTCGCGCTATAAACGCATCTTGTTCTGCGCGGGTGATAGATCGTTCTTCCCGCATCATATGGGCATGTTCTGGCCGCGCATCAGGTCCATACGGCTTTATAAAACCTTCGACCCAATTGTCTCTCGTTTCTTTTCTTGCCATGTCCAACTGCTGCTCGTGGCTAAGGGCGAAGAGAGCTACGTATCCATCTCTCGACATGTGAAATTTTGCGTGCGACTCTTCATAGCTACGATCAATGAAAAAATCTAAAGCATCACCCATCTCTTTCGCCAATTCAGATCGCTTGGCTTCAGCTGGTACCGCACCAAAGTCTCCTCGCATCGGACGGTCCTTACCGGAGCCAGTACGGTCGAGATCCTGCATCCATGTCTCAAACGGCGCAAGATCCCCTTTCCATTTTTGCAATACAGCCTTACTGAGAATGATCGTTTTATCATCCTCAAACACCCATTCTTCCGTAGCATCGTTGAATTCCGCCGCGAATAACTGATACCCTGAGTGACTTCGCCAATTCTGAACGCGTTCTACTCCACGCAGTTTTTCAATCTTGAATGTACCGAGCAGGGCATCGTGCATAAACAATGGTTTCGTCAATTTCAGATTCGAGTACCCTGGGACATTGGGCACTAATGTATAATCACCACTTTCAAGGCGCTTGTGTACGGCGCTCATTAATGATTTTTGAATACGCGCAAAATCTTTGGGCGCAAAGCGCGAACGAATGGATACCAACGCTTCTGAAAAGGCATTTGCAACCGCGACACAATCCTCGTCCCCATGAATTGCCGATAGTGCCTGAGCAAGCTTCTCTATTTCTCCAACAGACTGATTATC
>JBAQPT010000099.1:0-4203 GCA_049306055.1 Minisyncoccia bacterium
CCTTCGACGACGATCCATTGAATAATGCCGCCGACGCTCTGCGCAGATCCTTCCGTACCCCAGGCGGTGCCGTTCCAGAGTCGATACCGCGGAGTCTGTGTCGTGCCTTCGCCGTAGACACCGAGTACTTCACTCGGCGCTGCCGCAACAATGCGGGCGCTGTCGGAGCCATACGTTTCGATATTGCTCAAACTATTTCCATCGAACTGCGCGTCTTCGGTCTGGAACCATAACGCGGGATCAGTGCCGGCGATGTAGGTAAAACTTTGCGTCGACGTCCAGCTTCCCCACGTGCCGCCACCACCAGTCTCTTGCGCGCGTGTGCGCCAGTAGTACGTGGTTCCGGAAACGAGCGGTGTCTGAATCGAGAAGCGCATACGCTCCGCTTCATTGAATGGCGAAAGATCGCCGCCGGAAATTTGGTTTTGGAAACAATTCGGCGAACAGCCACTTTCAACATCGGATGTCCGATCGCCAATCGGCGAGGAATCGAGATCAGCGTCGTCATCCCATTGCACTTGGTAAATGAGAGTGTCCGAACCGTCCGGATCGGATGCCGTGAATTCGAGGTTTGGTGTCGACGTGCCCGTTTGCTCGCTATTAAACGGAATGTCGTGGAGCGTCGGTGCGGCAGGAGGCGAACCACCAACGCGCTTCCCAAAGACCGCAGTTCGGTACGGCGGCTGATGATCGGGTGTGTTGAATCCAGTGATGTCCACGGTGTGCGTGTGTGCGCCCGTTGCGTCGCCGGTTCCACCTGCGGTGCGGTTCGTTGTTGCCGTCGTCGGGTTGGAATTCGTGTTGTTAATGCTTGCGTGCGTATGCGTTGCAACGCCGCCCGTCGTGCCATAGGTCGTCGAGGCTTTGATAAAGCGGTTTGCAAGCGGCTCCGACGTGCTCGAGACCGTCGACCATCCCGTCGCCGGGTCTCCGGTAAACATCGCGATCATCGTATTTGTCGGCGTTGTCGTTGCAGTTACTTTCGCGAGCAGGACTTCGATGTACGGCGGCTCGCTTGCGACCGCAGCCGTCGTCGTTGCAACGTCGTGCGTGTGCTCTTCGTTTGCCGCAGATACCCCCGTTGTGCCGGGCGCGTTGGTGCCGGCTGACGCCACACCGGTCGTGCCGGTAATCGAGTGTGTATGGGTTGCAAGGCCGCCCGTCGTGCCGATCGTTGATGTTGCCTCTGAGCGAATGTAGCGACCGTCCGCGACCGCGTATCGGAACCATCCCGCGGGAAGCGACGACGATGCAACGTCGAAAACAGCGATCGCGCCATTCGGAATGGTTGGTGGTTCGCCGGCAACACTGTACTGGATGAGTGAAAGTTGCCGATAGGGCGGCAAATTGCTGGCGCTTGCGATGACCGGCGTGTACGAGTGATTATGCGTGTTGACCGCGGTGTCTGCCGTACCACCGCCCGTGGCACTCACGCCAGTTGCAACGTTGTTGTCGACGTTGCCCGTTGCGGTGTGCGTGTGCGTCGCGGCGCCGCCGTTCACGCTGGCAGTCGAAGAACCCACGACAAATCGCTGGTAGAACGGATCGGCCGGGACGCACGACACACACGTCCAACCCGCCGGAATCCATGTTTGATCCCAATACAAAAGCATATTGCCGACGGCGTCGGATGCGATTTTCCATTGGCGCGTTTCTGAAAATGGAATTGCCTCGCCTGAACGCACTTCCGCAGGACCAAGAAGATACAGATATGGCGAAATGTCGGGCGCGTCATATTCATACGCGACGCGCACACTCTCCCCCGCTTTCAGCGACACCGGCCAGACCAGTCGCTTTGCATTTCCGTACATGCGAATCTCCGCGTCGCCATCATCGACGATGACAAAATCTTCAGGCACTGCTTCGATAAATTCGCCCTCGAAATCCATATTCGCCCGCAGCTCCAACTCCATGCGGTAATTCGCCACTGGATAAATACGCATAGCTCCCGTGCGCGAAATGACGAACGGATCGTTCTCGCGCACACTGAACGAATCGGTAACGCGGTGCACGACATTTCCTCCCGCATCGATGCGCGAAAGAACTGCCGAATATTCGCCGATTTCTCCAACCGTGTATTCGGCCAAGTAGTCGGCGATATCAACAACATTGTTTCCGCTGCAGAGCCCGGACGGTTCAACAGGAACCGTATGCGCGACGCCAGCTGGGTCCACAACAACAAGATCGAGAATTGCGTCACAAATCGTATCGCCCGTTTCGGTGAGCACCGCCATCATGAGGTGCGCGCTCTCGCCCGGTGCGTAGACGGATTGCTCAGAGTTAATGGCAAGCACGCCCCAGTAAAAGTGCACAGAATCCGTGAATGTTTCGCCGTCTTCGTAAATGTCGACCTCGAGCGAATACTTACCCGGACGAAACGCGCGTGGCTGTTTCTTGAAGGAAAGCGTCCATTCGTCCCCCGAGAGAAATTCGATCTCGACCGGAATAACTTCATATGTGCCGCTCTCGTGCCTGAGACGCACTTCGTTGATCGTGAAGCGATCTTCGCGACCGATTAGATAATTCGAGATTCGCGAAAAGAAGTTGCGTTGTGTTGCGAAACGGAATTTAAATGCCGGCAACTCTTCGCTTGAAAACTCCGTTCGTTTTGAAAGATTCGTATTGATTTCTTCTTCTGGCGGAACCCACGCACCTTCTTCCTGGAGCAACTCCGATTCCACGTCGCCATCGTACGAATCACCAAGCGCAAGAAGCGCAAAACGTTGCGCACCAATTTCCGGTGACTCAAGCACAAAGCGGAAGTAGAGTGTTTGTCCTGGCAAAATTTCGAACGTTTTTTCGGATGCTGCGGAGGCGCCATACCCTTCTGGAATATCACCCGAAATGTCGATGTTCGGCGCGCCTTCGATCGCAAATGGCAGCCAGTCGCTGTAGTATTCGACATCCTCACTCACGCCAACGGTCACGTCTTCAACAAGACAGTTTTGTCGCGACTCATTTAGCCATTCGCAAACGTGCTCTTCGCCCGTCGCTTCGCAACGATAGCGGTCCGCGGTGATACGTGCCCACGAGGCTTCGCACAAATACGTCACGTCATCTTGAATCGATGAGAGCGATGTCGAGGCGATATTGCGGACATACTGCGCAGCGTCGATAGCGCGGCCGTTACCACCAGGAAACGCGACGTACCACACGAAGGTATCCGCCGAATCGGAGGTATTCGTGATCGCTGCCTGAACGACATTGCGCGAAATATCTCCATCCGTGAGTTGAGCGCGCGCATCGTACGAACGTTTGTCCACGCGAACCGCGAGATTGTCGTCGAGATCGTCAAGATAGTTAAACGAGATACTCTCTCCGTTTTGCATCACCAGCGTACGCGAATCGGAGCCGCTGATAAGTGCATCGTCCGGCGCTTCTGGATCAACCTCGCCGCTCAGCACATCCTGCATGCGTTCTTTGTATTCAGCGTCGATCCAGAGACCGTCGAGATAGAGTTCCGCGGGCCCACGACCGAGGCGATCGTATTCGACAACGACCTTGATCTCCGAAAGATCGCCCCATTCGTCGACGTCGGCAAGCGCCGCGCGGAAGTACCCACCATTTTCCGCATTTGAAAGTTCTTTGTTGAGATAAATTTCCCCGGCCTGTTTCCACTCGCCATCAAGAAAGTAACGAACGATGAGTTTGTCGTCGGCGAGCGCATCTTCCGGCGCTTTGCTTGCGAACGAGAAATTTAATTCAACATCTTGGAGACGCTTTTCGACGAGTTCTTCCGGCGCCACGAAGCCGGTAAATTCGAGTGTGTAGCAGGTGGTGCCAAGTGTTTTGCAGAGGGCGACATTCGGATTTTCCGGCGTCGATTCTGCGATTTCTTGCGCGATCGCCGTTGCAGCAGTTGCGCGCCCTGCAAGATGCGCCAGCGTTTGCATCCACGCGGCGAACGAAGCATCGCGCCCGGCCTCCGGTTCGCCTTCACTTTCTTCTGGCGGAGTTTCCGGCAGTGGTTCCGTGGTCGAAGCGCCTTCTACTTCAGGCTCAGGAGTCGGTTCCGGAAGTTCGGGCTCCGGCTGCAGTTCGGGTTGTACCTCTGGCTGTGGCGTTTCTTCGGGGGTCGTCGTTGCCACTTCTTCCGGCGCAGGTTCTTCGCTCTCGGGCGGCGCAGGAATTTCCGTTTCTTCTTCGACAGGAACTTCTTCTTGTGGATTTTCTTCCGGCGCCTCTTCCGGCACTTCTTCAGGT
>JBAQPT010000100.1:0-6825 GCA_049306055.1 Minisyncoccia bacterium
CTTCATCGGCGCTAAGCGAGACGGCAGCGCGGCGTCGTGCTTTGAGGGGGTCTTTCGCAGCGTGTCGACGCGAGAAGGAGCGAATTTTCAGCAGAAAATTACGCGACCCCCGAGAAGCATGCGCCGCGCTGCCGCGAGCGCTTTCTAAAGGCTAATCTCGTACAAGTCGTTGCCTGATTTTACGATAAGCGTGTCGTCAATGACGCGAATATCCGGATCTTCAGCTTCGAATAGTTGAACCATGACGGGCGTCGGACGTGTGTCTGCCTCGGCAAAATAGACGCCACCTTCGTGCGTCGCGTAGACTACGCCGCCGCGGAAAAAACGTGCCGACCGCGAAACGTCGCTTCCCTTTTCAATCGGAAACTCGCGCACACAAAACGACGGCCTGCCGCAGAAACGAGACGACGGAAACGCGTCTTCCGAAATCCACCGCGCAAACACATCGCCGCCGACGACGAAGAGCCCGATGCCGTCGGATTCATCTTGCGGAATTGTGGTGGACGCGGTGAGGGACGTCGTACCAAACGATGCGAGATACGTGTTGTATTGCGCGCGCGGAATGACGGAGATGCCGGTCGTCGCGACACCAGTAAAGAGAAGCCGCGTCGGTTCGATGCGCTTTGGAAAGAGGAGGGCTTCGGCGTCGGTCACAAGTTGCGGCTCCACCACAACGACGCGTGTCCACGGCAAGTAACCGTCACGCGCAACATCGATTTTGTACGCGCCCGGCGCGAGATTGCCGACATAGAATGAACGGTCGAAAAAGCCGCTGAATCCGATTGTCTCGTCGTCGAGAAATACCTCCGCATCAGGATACGGAACGGAAACGAAGACGCCACCTGTTTTATAAAACCCGATATCTTGCGCCCACCGCCATCCGTCGGCGTACATAATCACAAATGGCAGGAGCGCGAAAAAAAGCGCGATGAACGTGTAGAGATAGACGTTGCGCGTGCGGGTCGAGAGCGGCTGCATACCGTATTATTGCGCACTTCGGCTTTTTGGCGTAACCCAAAAACCGAGATAGCGCTTTGTCGCGAGGCGGAGCTGCGATTCAAGCCCGGGAATAGAACTGAAGATGACCATCGTGAACGGAACGAGAATCCATTGCAGGATCATGAAGAGCGAACGGTGCCGCGGTGCGCGAGAAGGCCGCTCGGGAATGAGATACATGCAGATTGCGGCGGAAACAACGAGGCCCAACATTGCGGCGGTGAGAAAGGCGCGAGCGATTTGCGGAAGGTTGTACGAGAGGACGGTTGCATTGAACGCCGCGCCACCAACAAAAAGCGGCAACCAACCGATCGCAAAGAGAACCAAAGGATGTGTCGCGAGCGACCATGCGCCTTCAAGCTGGAAAAAGACCGCGTGAATTTTCTTGCCGCGCGGAATGCGTGGATTCTTGAGGAAGGTAAAGAGGATATATGCAGCATTTTCGGCTGTGCCATACGTCCAACGACGCTGTTGTTTGTAGATATTTTTTATCGTTTCCCAGTACGATGACGCGACGTTGGCATCCATCGAAACCGGATACGCCATTGGAATCACGCGGTAGTCGCCGTCGTAGCGCAGGAAAAGATTCCAGAAAATGCGCGAATCCTCGGAGACCATGTTTTTCTGCCAGTAACCGCCTTCGTAGAGCGGCTTGAAGAGAACGGCGTGCGAAGAAAAGGTTGCCAATTTTTCGGGGCGCTCTTGTTGGATCATCTGCCAGAATGACGCGGAGTAGGCCATGACGCGCGAGAGCATTGGCGCCTCCCAGATGTTGTTGTTAAAAAGCGGCACTGGTTGGAACGATGCGCGCTCGGGATTGTCTGCGGTAAGCACGTGCCAAGTGAGACAACCGAAATAGTGCGGATAGACCACGGTGTCGGAATCGAATGCGGAAACGACCGTGTGTTCGTAAGGGATGTTCTGTGGATCGAGAAGGGTGATGCGCGCCTGTTCGGCAGCGTACGCAATGTTCGAGCCCTTGCCCGCCATTTCGCCGGGAACATTTTCCGGATGCGATGTGACGAGAATATCAAAAAAGCGGTCGCGATATTCGACCTTCAGACGTTCACCGATTTCTTTTCCTGCCGGTTTCTTAGCTTCCGATGCGAGAACGATCGCGATGCGCTTCGTGTCCCATTCAGAAATCGCGAGTGCGCTAATTGTTTCCTTCAAAACCTCGTAGGGCTCGTCGTAATACGGCACAAGAACGAGATGGAGGAGATGACTCCCCGCACGCGCCGGAAGATGCGGCACGTCCTGCACACGTTCGCGCCAGTTGATTCCCATGTTATGTCGGATCCGTTTGAAATTGTAGCGAAGGTGCACCGAAAGGTACGCAGTTTTAAAGAACCAGTATGCCGCAAACACAATGGTGAGATACGCTGCCCACACTGGCTTGTAGAACGAGAGCGCGACGAAAAGGACGAGCGTCCCGACAGAGAGGGCTGCGGGAAGGATTTCAAAGGCACGATAGAGGTAGTAGTCCCGCCCGGTAAGATCGCCTGCTCGTGCGACGTGAAGATACCAGTAGTCGTTGTCGGTCATATCTTGTGCCTCACTCTAACCCGCCTGCAGATGGATTACAATTTGCTGTTTTTGTACTCCCAGTGAGGCACAAGATGAGAAAAATACTTTTCCAGCCACAGATATTCGTCCTTGAGAATCACTTCAAGACAAACGCCCGGGTATCGCTCTCTGAACTTCTGATCGCGAATCTGTGAATACGACCACCAAAAATTCTTCACCTCGACATACACATCTTTTTCCGGAAGGTAGAAATCAGGCGTATATCTCTGTCCGCCAATATCGAATGATTTTGGCGCGTAGTGCCATTTAATTTTTAATCGCGTGTACAAACGGGCAATGTTAGCTTCCCATCGGCTGTAGAAATTAATGCTCGGACTGATGTCTGGCCTGATCCCATTTTTTCCTTTTGACGCCTTTGGGGATGTTGGCCGGCCACCGATCACTTTCATCTGACATTTATTTGAACAATACTTTTTCCTTTTCCATAACCAGCGCTCAACGAGCATTTTCTTGTCGCACTCAGGGTTACCGCAAATCATCTCTTTGCGCGGTACTCTGATACGGCCTTTTAGCGGACTCACATAACCGACTTGCTCACTTTGTGGATGATATTTTTCCAAAAGGGCCATCGAGATTTTTTTCTTTGCTGACTGCGACAGTTTTCTTCCGGTGTTATTTGTTATTGCAGCGCACCTCTGACTGCAATACCTTTTTGCGTCGTGGTGGACAACGGTAAATTCTTTTCCACATTCTTTGCGTGCACATTTCCTCTGATCCCTTCGTAAGAGCGAATCAAATTTCCCAGCGTCCCAATTGCTTCGAGTCAAAGCGCTTTGCTTTTCCCTATATGCAGCAGAAGAATAAAAGATACGGTTTGCCACACCTTTATTCTATCAAGAATTTGAAATGCCAACTCCTTAGTAATCCTATTTTAGCCGCTTCGCGGGCTCGAACCGCGGACATCCACTTTACAAAAGTGGCGCTCTACCAACTGAGCTAAAGCGGCGCATCACCACTATATCCGAACCACTATTCCGACGCCACTTTCCCTTTGCCTTTCTTTTTTTTCGACTCTGGCGCTGGTGGTGGCGTTGGTGTTGGTTCGAGAGTGGAAACGGGTTCTTCATAGACCGATGCAGGCTCCGGCGTCGGCATTGTTTCGAGCGCAGGCTCCGCAACGACTGCAGTTCGTTCACTTACCTGCTTCAAATATTCTGATTTCGTTTCTTTTCGTTCGAAGCGATGCTTGTGCGAGACAAGATCAGCAAGACCGTGCGCGTATTCGGCCGAATCGTGCGCCAAACGCGCATATCCAAGAGCGCCAACGTGCACGCCATAGCGCGTGATCGCGCCGATAAACCACGGCGTCTGCTCGATGTACCATTCACCGCGTTCGAGCCAGTGCTTGATAACCAACGCCCCGCGATCCGCGTGCATGCGTGCGCCTTCCGCAAAACGACGCTCGCGTCGCGCCTCAATGCTTTTCACGAGAAAGAGAATGACGATGAGAACAAGCGCCGCCGAGAACGCAATTACCGCTCCTTGTTGTAATGTCGAAAACAGCGCAAACATGTTCTACTTCACCGACAAGCGCTCCATTCGGACGATCTCAATTTTCTCGCCGAATTTCTGGATACCGCTCTCGATGTATTCACGAATAGTAACGTCACCGTTTTTCACAAACGACTGATCAAGCAATACTTTTTCCTTAAGGTACGCGTCGAGCTTTCCTTCGATAACTTTCGCGCGCATTTCTTCTTTAACATTTGCCGCCTCTTTTTCAAACACTTCGCGCGCCGCTTTCACATCTTCTTCTTTCACTTGGTCTTTCGAAATGAATTGCGGCTGGAGCGCGGCGACATGCATCGCAACATCGTATGCCATTTTCTGGAAGTCAGGATTGCGCGAGACGAAGTCTGTTTCGCACGCAAGAATGACCGCAGCAACGACTTGTCCGCCCGCGTGTGTATACGCCGCAGCGACGCCCGCGCCAAGCTCACGATCTGCTTTCTTGCCGGCACCTGCAGCCGCGATTTTGCGAAGAATGACGATTGCTTTTTCCATGTCCCCTCCCGCCTCTTCAAGCGCTTTCTTGCACTGCATCACCGAGACGCCGGTTTGGTCGCGGAGCTGCTTAATTTCATCAGTTGTTGCCATACAAAATTAATATTCAATAATCAGTAACCAATATCCAAACAATAATTAATATTTAATCATTAATTATTGGATATTGTTTGATTATTGAGTATTGGATATTGATTATTATAACTTATTTTGCTGCCGGTGCTTTCTTTCCCTTCAAGTACGCGTCCGCGATTTCATTCACGACGAGGCGCACCGCCCTCACCGACGTGTCGTTTGCGGGAATCGGGTACTGCACCAGCGAGAAGTCACAGTCGGATGACGAAAGGCCAATGACCGGAATGCGGAGCTGGTTCGCTTCCTGCACTGCCGTGTGTTCGTGGCGTGTGTCGACAACAAAAAGTGCTGCCGGAAGTTCCTTCACTGAAACGATGCCGCCGAAACGTGCGAGAAGTTCATCGATTTCGCGATCGATCATGAGGCGTTCTTTCTTCGTGTATTTTGCGAGTTCTCCTGCTTCGCGCTCTGCCATGAGTTTTTCGAGGCGGTCGATGCGCTTGCGGATGATTTTGAAATTAGTGAGCGTGCCGCCGATCCAGCGTCCTGCGACGTACGGAAGGCCTGCGCGTTCTGCCGCGCTCTTCACTGCTTCCTGTGCTTCATGCTTGCCGCCGACGACGATGATCTGCTTGCCGCTTGCCGCGAGCGCAGTTGCGAAATCGGTCGCCTTGGTGAGGCGCTTTGCGGTTTCTTCGAGGTTGAAAATGTCGGTGCGGTCTTTGGTGGCGTAGAGGAACGGGTCAGCGGTCGGATGGCGGCGGGTGCGGCTAAAGCCGACGTGCGCGCCTGCGTCGTAGAGGGTCTTAATATCTGCGGTTGCTGCTGTAGACATGTGGCGCGGATAGTACCAGATTGAGCCAAAAAATGCAATAAATAAAAAGGGACCCTCGCGAGGGCCCCAGTTTTGTATCGCCCCGGTTCCGATGGCTCAATCGAACTTGGTGGTGAGAAGCATGCGAGCAAGTACGTTGATATACCGCGGACTGTAGTCACAGGAAATGATGACTGGTTCGCCTTTTTGAATACCTCGCCCAGTAACCCTGAGCGCCCACGCACAATCCCAGGTTGCGGTAAGGGCGATCGTGCGTTGCGACACCGGATCGAACTTTGTTACCTCTCGCGCCGACTTTCTGTGAAGCTCAAGGTCTGCTTCAGAAAACACATCTCCGTCCCCTACCTCACTTGTTGGTTTGCCTTGCATCTTCGCGATGTCTTCAGGGGTTGTAATAACCCCTTCAATGCCGCGCAAGGGATCACTGAATCTGTGCGTCATGGCTCGTCTCCTGATTGAGCTTCTGAAACTTTCGAAACTGTATAGCCTATTTTAATTCCACGCAAGTTTACTCATCGGCTTTTTCGAGCGCCTCCAAAATCGGACCAATTGCCCCGCCCATTATTTTTTCAACATTTGACCAACTCTCCTTGATGCGATGGTCGGTGATTCTGTCTTGCGGAAAATTGTAGGTGCGGATTTTTTCACTGCGATCGCCGGTTCCGACTTGCGACTTTCGATCCGCTGCGCGGTCACGCGCCTCTTCCTCATCTTGTTTCTGTTGAAGTTTTGAAAGCAATAATTTCATTGCGCGCTCTTTGTTGGCCATCTGGCTGCGCTCAGAGGTGCAGCGCACGTCGATGCCGGTTGCTTTGTGAATAATTCGGACCGCCGTTTCCACCTTGTTCACGTTTTGTCCCCCAGCGCCGCCTGAGCGGCTGGTTTCGATTTCGTAATCCGTCGGACTAAGCTCGACTTTCGTGCGCTGGTAGATCGGCATGATGGCGACGGACGCGGTCGATGTATGAATGCGTCCCTGTTTTTCTGTCGCCGGAATTCGTTGCACGCGATGCACGCCGGTTTCGAATCGCATCGCACGATACACGCCTTCGCCCTTCACTTCGATTGAAACTTCTTTGATGCCACCGAGATCGGATCGAGACTCTTCAAGCGTCTTTGCCTTCCATCCCTTAATCTGCGCATATTTCACATACATTTGCGCAACTTCTTCTGCGAAGAGCGCAGCTTCGTCGCCACCGACGCCAGCACGGACTTCGACAACGATTTCATTTGGCCATTCACGTTCGTTCGGATCGCCAACGATCTGCACCATCTGCGCAACGAGCCGATCTTTCTGTTCTTCGATGTCCTCGATTTCTTTTTCCGCA
>JBAQPT010000101.1:0-26393 GCA_049306055.1 Minisyncoccia bacterium
GTTCGGGAGATGAGGAAATGCACTTCTTGGTTGACGTGAATGATTACCGTACGCGACAAATTCGTGATTTGCAGGCAAAAGCGCTTATGATGGCCGAGCGAGCACGCAGCTTCCAATACGACGTAGAGCTCTCACCTATGAGCGCCTATGAGCGCCTCATTGTGCACACAGCGCTTCAAGATGCACCGAATGTAAAAACAGAATCACAAGGAGAGGGTCGCAACCGACGCGTTGTCATCAAGTACGCTTCGGAGTAATTACCGTGCCCCGACACCGCCTTGTCCAATCGGTGTTGAGCCGGGGAGGGGCTGTCCGCCGGGTGACGCTGGGTTGTTGCGCACGCCCCGCAAAATATCGAGATTGAGCAGGTTTGGATTGATTTGGTTGAGAATGAGCCAAACCGCAAGGAGGAGAAGAAGGCCGAGTACTGTTTCTTGTATGACGTCCTTCGCTTTCGATTTATCACCCCAGACGTCACTCGTCATATAAAGATACCCAGCATAGCCGAGCCGCAATACGGCCAGCATGGCACCGATGACAAGCGCGCTTTTGAATATGAGATTGAAAAAAGTTGGTAAGTCGCTTGCCGTAAAAAGTCGTGAAAGAAAGGGCGACTGCTCAATGCCGAGACCAGTGCCTTGCCGCGCGCCAGCGGCAGTACCGGGGCCGGCAGCAACGAACCCTTGGAACAATACGCGTGTTTTTGTACGGAGTGTTTCGATGATTTTCATACATTATTCGGCAATTCGCAGCACCCAGAGCGACTTATCGCGCGCATTCATAAACGCGATGAAGCCACCTCGGGAATCAATAAGAGGTTTTTCAACATCAAGCGCGACAGTTGTTTCCGGCGCAAAGAATTTACTCGACTTTGCCGCGCTCGCGTCAATTGTAAACCATGCGTCGGACGTGTGTATTGCACCGCGAAGCCAATTATCGAGAAAATTACGAGGAAGCGCTGTCTGCGGCGACGCACAGTACGCCGCAAGAGTTGGCGTTGAGGAGCTGCTCGGCGCCCACACACACTTTTCCGCGACGGTCTGGATCGAAAGCTCGGTTGTTGACGCTTGCGCTGAGGGGCGTGCGAAAAGGCGAACACGTGTACCGTCGTCGATGCTATAGAGGAGGGCTGGCGAAGATGTGCGCGGCTTGATGAGGAGCCCAGGCAGTGATCGCAAAACAGGCGTCAGTGCGCCTTGAACAACCTCGTAGGCAGTTCCCGCAACACCACTTGCTGGCGATTCAGTGAGAAAGAGTCGTCCGTCCGGCAGCCATTGGATTCCAAAACCACTGATGCCGAGCGTGAGGATTTGTTGGGCCCCCGTCCCATCCCCTCGTGCGCGCACTAAATTTGCTCCGTTGGCGCCGGACGCAAGCATCATAAGTTCGTTTGCTGACGATGTGATCGTGCGAATAGTGTTGCCAAGATTTGATGTCGAAAACACCACAAAGCCATCGTTGGTAGAAGTACCAAAGCGGCCGATGAGTGTTGTTGGCTCGCCGCTTTCGAGTGTTCGCATCACGACGGTTGATGTTCCCACGATCAGACCTTCGTATACTTTCGGAATAAGTTCTTTCGTGAGACGTGTCGTTGCGCCAGTTTCTGGGTTCACGTCGTAGACATACCCTGTCGAACGCTCGATATAGCGAATATTTGACGAATCGACGACAAAACCAAAACCGGCGATCGGGCTCGAACTGACTTTCCACAGACGCGGCGGGCGACCTTGGTTTGGTGTTGCCGCAAGAAGTGATTCGGCGCTCGTGCCTGCCTCGATATTTTCTGCAGTCGAGCTGCGTGAGCCGGTAAATGAGGGAACCGCAATATCAAAACCGCGCGAATCACCAAGCGCGTCGAGATTACTTGCTTGATTGCGCAGGAAAAAGTACCACCCGGCGAGTCCGATAAGAAGAAGAACGATCGCCGCAACGCCAACGTAGGAGAATATGCGGTAGGAGTTTCCCATACTAGTTTCCAAACGGATTAAGGTCGGTCAAGAACGAAGTGTCAGACGAACCAAATACGAGCTGCCATTCGCCAAGTGCGCGCAACAATGCGTCACTTGAGCTCATGAGAGAAAGGTTGATTGTTGCGGGACCACGATAGTCATTTGCGGTGACGGTGAGTGTTTGGGGCTCTTGTGGATTTGGTTCGATGCGCGTGCCATTCACCGACCATTCGTACATAAGCCTAGGATCACTTGGAGAAACGATGCCTGCAAAATAGGGCACGGCCGTCACTTTTTGTTCGGTTTCCAGCGTCGTTGCGCCCGGCTCAATCGAGCGGTGGTAGAGAATGCCAAAGAGCGGGTGGTTTTCATAGAGCATCGTAAAGGGATCGACGGAAGGAATGCGCGTGCTTGCTTCCCCGGAAAGCGTCTTGTCAGCCGAAACGGCGACGACGCGGAAAATGTCCGCGCCGAACAGTGTTGGGCCCGGGACAACGACACTCGATTTTCCGCGACCGGACACAGTGACGGCGTCGTTTCGGTACCACGTGTAAACAATATCTTTGTCAGCGACAGGCTTGCCATCCGCAGATGTAAATCGCGCGATTGCTTGTGCGCGAATCGGCGAGCTCGCACCCGGAAGGACCCGCCCCGTATAAAACGGCGGCGCGTACGACGCTGCTTCCCAGAGAAGATCTACTTCGGTAGGACGAATCACGGCCGTTGCGCGCGCCGAGACTTCCTCTTCGTCTACGGCAACGACATCAATTCGCGATTCAGCGCCGTATTGTCCGGCGACAATTGTAGTTTCCATGAGCCCGACGCCGCGCGCAACTTCTTTTTCATTCACAAACCACGTGACGGTCGAACGATCAAGATCGAGTGCATATGTCTTGATGGAAAGGCGTACGGTTTGTCCCGGGGCGGGATAGGTAGGTGAAATCGTCAGAATAAGTTCACGGCCGAAGTCGGATTGCGCGTACGCAAAAGGGCTGAGACCGAGCGCGATGCAAACGAGGAGCGCAAAACGAATCATAGGGAGCCGGGACGATCAGGATTTGCGTCGGGCGGGAGTGGTGCCGCGGCAGGAGCTGGCGCTACGGCGGGGGCGGGCTTTGTAACAAGTGCCTCGGCTTTTTCAGTGAGCTGCGCATTTGCGAGGATCGACGCGGCTTCAGCCGTTTTTGGCGCAAGTTGCGGTGCCGCAGGCGAAACGGCGCGCGTAATCGTATCCGCAGCGCTCTCATTGCTCGCCGCCAAGTCCTGTTTCGCTTTTTTGATAGCGAGAATTTGTGACGGATCGGACGTGATGATTTGGTCTTCGGTATACGATGCTATCACTTTGACCGCGACATGCTTGAGGCCGGCAAAGAAAATCCCCTCCCCCACATCCGATTCAAGAAGCAAATACTTTTCTTCATCAGAAAGCTTGAATGTTTGCTGCACGAGATCGACGGAGGTTGGAGATTGTCGCAGAAGAATTTGAATCGATGAGTTCGTGATCATGGGCACGCCGTAGGGGGAATTCAAAAAGTCCGAAACGTCTTGTGTGATCGTAGAGATGCCAAGATAGTATTTGCGTCCGCGTTTTGCAATCGAGAAAAGGAACGACGCGGTGTCTTCTGAGCGCATCATCCACCACGCCTCATCGATGACGAGGAGGCGCTTGCGAAGTTCTTTACGCACCGTGTTCCAAATGTGGTGCGTAATGATGTACATCGCAACTGGCTTGAGGTCGTCTTCCATGTCGCGCACGGAAAAGACAACAAGGCGCTTGTTCATATCGACATTCGTCGGACGGTTCATAAAGCCGCTCCACGTGCCCTTGGTGTATTTTGAAAGTCGATTCACCAGCGATTCCGATCCCTCCATGCCGGCGAGAACGAGTTCGAAGTCGCTGAGAAGCGGCGGCTCAACCAAGGCGAAATTGGCTTCCGCCGTAATGTCTTTCAACGCATACGTTTCCGTAATGGCTTTGTCGATGACCGCATCTTCTTCTGGGGTGAGTCCGCCGAGCATGATGCGGAAGAGGCCGACGAGCGTAATGATGTTGTTGCGCAGAATGTCGCCCGGATTTTCGTCTTCGCGCGGAATCGCAAGATCAAATGGATTGATATGGTGCTCCGACGAGAGTGAAATATTGAAATAACGGCCACCGACGGTTTCCGCAAGATATTCGTATTCGCGTTCAGGGTCGATCACAATCACTTCCGTGTCGAACATGAGCGAACGCAAAATTTCCAATTTCGTCATGTACGATTTCCCGGCGCCGGATTTTGCAAACGTCACCGAGTTGTAGTTTTCGAGCGAGAAGCGATCGAAGAGGATGAGTGATGAATTGTGGCGGTTGATGCCGAAAAGAATGCCGCGGTTCGACGTGAGGTCGAACGAGATAAACGGAAAAATCGACGAAAGCGGCGCGGAATTAAGTTTCGTATGGACATTCAGCTCGTCGGTCGCGAGCGGAAGAACTGAGCGGAAGCCTTGTTCCTGTTGGAAAAGCGCTGGGCGGATGTAGACGAGGCGTGATTCAAGAATGGAGCGGATTTCGCTCTCGGTTTTGTCGATTTCTTCCCGGGTAGAGCCATAAATGGTGAGATAGAGCCCTACTTCGAAGATACGCTCCTGCGCCTGTTGCAATGAATCGCGCAGCTTTTCGAGGTCTTGATACGCCGTATCGAGCATAGGATCGCGCACCATTCCCTTTTCTTCGCGCGTCGAAATTTGCGACTGCACCTCGGCAACTTTTTTCTGGAATTTGCGGAGCATTTCATTCGTATCCATCGGGTGAATGAAGATGGAGACATCGATCACCTTGTCCATGTTGATGATCGGCGCAAACCATCCTGTCGTGAGAAAGCGCGGGTACGAGATAACAAAAAACGTGCGCGCGATTTTCTCGCCAAGATCAAGTTCGCGCGGGGACACCTTGAGCGCGTGCGGTGCGATCACGTCCTGGAGTCCAAGAACGCCCGTGCGATAAATTTCATCCGGAAGAACCGGTAACACGGTCGCGGGTTCTGCGCCTGAGCGTTTGAATAAATCGAAGAGAGCCATAGGAATAGTCTAAAGTCCTAAGTCATTAGTCATAAGAAGAAGCGAATGTGCGACGTATTTTGTATTTTTCATGACTTTGGACTTATGACTGTTGACTGTTCAGGGGCATCGGCTTCCCTTCTTCGCCAGGGTTAAACAGTTTGTAGAGAAGTTCGATCGCTTCTTCAGTGCCGAGCTGCACCGTGCGGACACCGCAGCGGACAAGCCCTTGCTGCACAATTCCAACGCGCTGCTCAAGCTGTGAGACCTGTTCTTCGAAGGTGCGATTTGCATTTTCCGGACCATTCTTGTTACCTCCAAATGGAAGCTTCGACGCGAACGAAGAGCCGGGTGCGAACGAAAGCGCCGCGGGCGAATACGGAACGATGACGAAGAAATTCTTCGTCATGATATTTGCCGCTTCGGTAAAGCTCTTGATGAATTCAATATATTCGCGGATCTGTATGCGCATGAGATCGTCCAGCTGTCCTTTGTACGCGACTTCAAGAGTCGCAATGTACGGACGGATATCAAGCATGCGTGATTCGATGAAAATCTGACACGAAAAATCGAGCGAGTTGAGGAAGTTTTGAAATTGGATGATGAACGCTGTTTGCTCGTCCTCGCTTTTGAGCGCGAAGTTGAGCGATGACGCGAGGAGAATCGCGCGCAACGAACCATCACGAAGAACGGCGACGCCGTCGCGCACTTCATTCACCGGCACAAAATCCTGTGTCGATGAATTACTTGCGCGGACGGTGTTTGTATTAGCGGTGTTTGGCATATCAGCGGATCAGGGCATCGCGGGCAGTGCGAATGGGAGAAATAATGTTTTCTTGAGGCGCCGTTGTGCGGTCAGTTTCGTCGGCCGTTCCGGCGGCAATGCGCTCCTTAATGTCGAGCGACCAGGCAAGCTCGTGAAGCCTCGATTCTGAGAGCTTCGGGACGTATACATTGGTGCTCGGCGAAGCAACAATCACCTTCGCCTTCTCTTTCGGCGTCCTGGTTTCGCTACTCCAAAGGTAGAGCTTCGTGTGGATGAGATAGAAAAAGCCATGCTCGATCGCCAAAATGAAGGGCTGTCCGTTGTATTTGAAGAATGCGAGTGCGGCGCCAAAGCCAAAAAAGATCGCGACGAGCGGCAGCGCGATAAACGACGGAAAAACACGCCAGAGGACATAGCCAACACCTGCCGATCCGGCAATATAGACGAACTGTTTGAAGGTCAAGGGCCCAAAGATCCTGTCCTCGACCTCAATAAATTGAGGCACCTGGAACTGCATTACACGATTATATCAGCATTTTAGGAAGCAAGCCGTGGAGACTTCGCATTTCTTCATCAAACCGGTGGCACGCGGTACGGATCGTCATGAACAGTCTGGCGCGCAGTTGATGTTTCTCCAGGTTTGTACGCTGTCGAATCGGATGGGCGGGTAATTTTAATGTCGGGCTGTGGTTGTGGGGGTGTTCCGGGCTGAACGGTGGGCGGAGCTGCCTGTGCGACTGGCGGGGGCTGGCTCTCCGACGATGTCTGAGGTGTCGGTGTTGCAACGGAGGAAGCGTTATCTGCATGTTCTGCGTCCAAAATTTCTGTTCGGGCAACCTCCGCCTGATTCATTGTCGCCGCTTTTGCGTCAGGGTGCTCCAATTGTCGTTCAAGCTCTTGTCGAATGGGTTCGAAAACAACCGCATTGATATCAACTGCGAGTGCGTGCGCAACTTCGGCGGAGGTCCCGACTTCTGACATGATGTTCGGCTCCAGATCCTCAACGCGCTGAATTCCAAGAAGCGTCATCATGACTTCGTTTTCAAGCTTTTCCCACTGATCCAAATGCAGTTTATGCATGTCCGCCAGGCCACGGAGTTGCGTCTGGACATCGGTCGACGTTATGGCGTCTTGCACAACTCCCGGCAGCTGCTGGAAATGCTTCTTGATTGTTTCGTCAATATTTGTAGGGTTTGTCATATATGAGGTCTAATGATCCGCGGGCGGAGGCGCAGCCGGCGCTGCTGCCTCGACCGCTTTTAGGGCGGCAAGCTGCTTTCTCCACAGATCTTTTTCCTTCTTGTCCCCTAAGTGTTTTTTCACTTTTTCGGCCAATTCTTTACGTAACAATGGATCTCTAGCGGCTAACGCTTCCCCCGTCTTTTGCGCCGACGGAGTCTTTGCCTCGGTGTTTTTTGCGATTGCTTTTGCAAGGCTTGTTTGAGATTCCTTATGCGCCTCTCGCGCCTTATCCACTTCGCTCCTGGCGTGATTGATGCGTTCCTGTTGCGATTGCATTTCCGATTTGTCTTGTGAGCGTTCTCGCTCAATTGATGCCTTCAGATCTCGAGCGCGGGCATCTTCTTTTGGATTGCGACCTGCTGCAATCGCAGTCGCCTCTGCCTTCCCAAGCTCTTTAGTGAGCTGATCCATTTTTGATTCGAACGTTTTCGTAGTGTCGCGTTGTTGCTTGAGAAGCTCTCGTAATGCCGCATTTGATTCATCCGATCGCTGCTTTGCGCCGGAAGCCGCCAAGCCCTCCTTACCTGCCAGCGCCTCGTCATGAGCTTTCTTTTCAATTTGCTCTTTCTGATCCTTGCTAAGTTTCGGGGTCATGCGCTCGGCTTGTTCGGCAATAGCTTCTGCTCGTTTCTTTAGAGACCCTTCAAATCCACCAATGTCTTTGCCTGCAAACGCGTCGAGCTTCTTGAAGCCTGCAATTTTTTGCATTTCAGCGCCCAAACCAATTCCCGCCACCGAAGCCTTGAGAGGGTTGTAATCCGCCTTTGCGCCTTTCTTAAGCTGTTGAGAGGTGAAATCAAGCGCCTTTCGCATACCCATCGGCAGTCTTTCCGATTTGGAACCGGCCTGCGCGGCACCGGCTGCTCCTGAGAATACACGTCCCGCTGTTTGTCTCCCTGTTGCGCCGATTATCCGTCCTGCAATACCGAAGCCCATGGCTGGCATGACGGCAGCATAGTTAAATCCACCAATCTTGTTGGCAAACGAGCTTGCAATTTTTATCGAGGCGAAAAGCATGCCGAGAATCATGAGATAGGAAAAAAGTGCGGCAATGCTTCCTGTGCTTGCGGGGTTTGCGAGTAGCCCGCCGATGGAATTACCACTCTCGGCCTTGATATTCTCTCCGATTATGAGGGTCGCCCATAGAAATATTAGGAGGAGCGGACCAAACACCGCTGCCTTTAATAACGAACTCCACCATTCAGTCCACCCGTAATTCTTAACGATCTTATCGGGGAGCAAATACGAAGCAAATGCAAGCGAGGAGGTCATGATAAGAAAAACGAGCAGGATGGCACGAGTTATCATCAAAAACGAACCGTAGAAAAATACTGCCGCGGTGGCTAGAAAAATCATGGCGCTTAGAATACCGAGCGTAAATGCAGTCGGTCCCCCGCCATTTGGATCATCAGAAATTCTCTGGAGGGCGTCTTTAGTCTCGCTCCAGCTACCAACGCCCATCAATTGGGCAAAGCGCCCGGAAATACCCGATGTAAGCTGGATTTGATCGGCGGCGGAAATGGAGGTAAATCCCCCCGCTGGTGCTGACTGAAATAGCACCGCTCTATAAAATTGGCCCGAGACAAAATTAGCCGATTCTATGATGATGCGGGAGAACAGAAGACTGAAGTTGATGAGAATAGCGATTATCAGAATTTTCGCTATCATTTTTTTTCCACCAAAGGTTGATGTTCCCAATATCAATTCAAGCGCCACAAACGTAAAAATACCGATGATGATTATATTCGCGATATCGCGAAATGCTCCCCAGACGGCCTGTATACCAGTGGCTACTTTTGCATACACGTAGCCGTTGAAGTTCACCACGGTATTTTCCATAACCCAATTGAACAATACAGCGGAAGCACCAAGGAACCACCCGGTAATCCAAATTGCGATCGTGCTTATCCACACCGCGATTGTTCGCCCCACACACCTGCTCCAGTTTGACCAAAAGCCTGTTCCCGAACAAGATCCGTCACCATCGAGACCGAGAAGCGCGAGGTCGGGGCGCCCCAGTCCAGCTTCGCCTTGACCGAAGGCGCGCCCAGAATCATCAACAAGAGTTCCATTAGGACCAGTGTAATAATATTCACGGTTATCGGAGCCAAGGCATATCGGTTGGCCGCCACGGGTTCTGCCCGACGGCGACGGGATGAGATTAATGCCATTGTTGGAAGTTTCTGTGCAATTTGCTGCCTCTACGAAATTTATACGCACAACTGATAGATATGTGGGGGTATTGAAAATAACTTCCACAGGCGCCGCCGTGAGGATTATTGCCCCCAGTAACGCAATCAGGATTTTTTTTGATAAGAAAGCGCGCATACTCATTGTTTCCATGCGTTAAACCACCGCTCGACAGTTGGTGTATTGTTCACGTTGCACCAGCCAACGTTTGGATCGGTCGAGTCGCCCCACGCCGTTCTCGTGTCATTAATGAGCGTATTGAGTGCGTTGGTAATGCTCGTGCGCTGATCGACCGCGTTTTGTGCATCTTGCTGAGAATGAAGCTGGTTGTTGGCGACCATTTGGTCGATTTGGAGCAGTGCTTGTTGCTGCGCTGCGGACGAACCACTGTTCGTGACTTGTGTAATGAGTTGGTCGATTTGCTGGAGTGTTTGCTGCGATGCCGCAATTTCGGCAGCGGTAGTCGTACCAAGTGCGCGCAGGTTATTGGCGGGGCTATCAATGACCGCAGTTGAGAATTGTGTTGATGTCGCGATGACAAGTGTTGCGTTACCATTTGCCGCTGCATGTGCCTGCACTGCAGGAATGATAAGGTCCCAGCATTGTCGTTCAATCGCTCGAATTTGACTGAGTGCGCTCAAAATTGCGTTTCCAGTCCCCTGTTTTGCATCAAGATATGCGCCTTCAGCGGCGCGATAACTCGAAAGTGTAACAACAGCAGCGTTTACCGCGCCCGCGCGTACCGCGGATCGCGTTTCTGCAACCATGCGATCAATATATGCTGGCTGATTACCAGTGGAGACAAAGAGGCCCGGTACGCCACCGCCGCTCGAGAGAAGACGGGTCGAAAGCCCTCCCCAAAGGTTTGAGACGATCTGGTCGATTTCATTTGCCTGTTCAAGTTGACGATAGCCGGATCCGGTAACTTGCGCAATTGAGTTTGCGATCAAGAATCCTGGAGTGACTACGTTCATGCCGAGTGGGTTTCTATAGTCATCAAAAACCGGGACAACGCCGTCGCTCATGACTATCATTTGCCGCATATTTTCGTTGAAGTGTGCGCGCGCAGCGTCGTTTTTTTCAATTTCTCGATTATAGTGTGCAAGCTCGTAATCGCCGCTGATGAGACGAGTCCACTGCGGCCCCCAGTTTATTGGCACCGCCCCACCTGTGACGGCGGTGCGATCGGCATCTGAAGTGAACGAGCACGTTGCGGCTGATGCTTGGCCATTCATTGTGTACAAAACGTTTCGTGCGACGGCTGATGCGACACGCCCGCGAAACGCTCCACACATTTGACCGTTTTGTATTGCTTGAACATTCTGTTCGGTGATGCGGACATTGTATGGCTGGAGCAGTGTATCAAAATTGCGGAGATAGGTTCCCTGTCCATTCTGTCCTTCGTTGAAGGCCTGAACTTGCTGTCGGCCAAGTTCCGATGAGTAATTTTGCGCGATCTGGCGTGCCATTCCGTCGAGAATGCATTCTTTATAGACTAAAAAGCCGGTGTTGAGTGTCACAGCCGCGTCGTTAACAGGAACGTAAACACCACCAACGGCTCGGGTGGTTCCGGGGTTTGATCGTCCCGCGATCGCGACTTCAGCACCGCGGCCAAGGCAACCGAAGATGCCATTGGAAGAGAGTGTAGTTTGAAGCTCGTCATCAGTGGCGGTTACGACACTTTGTTCACCTTGCTGTTGCGAACCTGTTCCTGTTGTGTCAGCTCCTTGTGCGTGTGCTGGCAAGGGCATGCTGAGCGCAACATAAACGACACCGAGAAGCATCGCATGTACAAAAATGAAGCGTGCGTTAATTGTCGCCAATCGTGCGTGCATAATATTTTACCAATGCATCAAACGCGAGATCGAATTCTCGCTCACGTTCATTATACGTCCTCAAAAGCGCCATGGTTGCGAGCGGATCCTTAGCAAAGCGAACCATGCGCTCCAAATTTTCCGCGTACGCACCAATCGCATTAGTGACGCGCAAATGTTCCGGCGCGGCATCCTGCGGAATGCGAAGCGCAAGCAGATTTTTTTCGGCTTTTCGATAATTCTCCGCCGCACGACTTATGCGCACGAGCCATGATTCATCCTTCGTCTGAATGAAACCGGCAAAAAGCGTTAATTCATGTTCTTCATCGGTAATTAAGGGGAGAAGGGCTGTTTGCATGTCGACGCGATAACGGGAGATTCGTGCGTCAGACGTATCGGTATCGAGCGAAATATCTTCGATCGTATGTGGCACAAACGTCTCTGGCGCGCGGAAATTGTCTGCAATGGTCTCAGCGAGCTCTTCCCCGCGCTCAGGCGTGTACGCGTTGTATTGCGCAAGAGACATATAGCCGCCGATGAGTGATTGCGTAAGCGCGTTCCCGATCCCCGAGAGGGGATCGTCCGAAACTTCTGGCGCGGATGTTGCGGAAGATGTCGCAAAAACGATACCGGCGCGCGCGAGTTCGTCCTGCCAATCCGGCGTGCCGTTCCCGTCGCGGTCATCGATTGCGAGATATTCTCGCAGGACGACAGGCTCAAGCGCGGCACGATCAACGGGTGGCGGCGCGGCAAAGGTTTTTCCCAGCTGCATGCCAGCCGCGGAAATAAGGATGGCGACTGATAGCGCGGCGGTGACAGCAATATGCGAAGCTCCCCGAGCTCGCCCCTCACTTTGCGCTGCTTCATGCGACGTGAAATCTTTGCTCATAGAGAAAATTTTGGTGAACGCGCGATGCGCTCACAAGTCGCCCAAAGTGTTGGGGAAAAACTCGAATTCACGTCCTGAATTATAACCTAGTCGAGCGAGCGAATATACTGAGTCAAGCTCTAAAATGAAGTTTGTCCTGAAAACATGAAGATATTTCCCGGGTCGGAGGTGGTAAATCCGACATTGCGGCTCACGAAGAGGTCAGAAATTGCGACAAGTCGACGTGAGAGATTCTCTGCACTTGTATTGTACGTATTTATCGCGGCGAGGAATGGTTCATCGGCCGTTGCATCAGGAATTTTTGCCAGTTTTGTGCCGACATCGCGGTATGCCGCCGCGAGCGCTTGGTTTGCGCTTGTTACCCCGCTAGGCACTGACCCCATCGCCGCAACAGTATCGCCAAGTCGCGTAAAATCAGCGGCAAGTTGCTTGAGCGCTGCGACTTTGAGCGAGTTGGAGCGATCCTCGGCCTGGTCTTTGAGGGTTTGCGGCATGTCCGGATGTGCATTGGCGAACGCTTGGAGCGTGATTCCGAGCGAATTTCCGTATTCACGAAACGCCTGTTGGTCCGGCGACGGAGGGGGCGTCTCGCCAATAGAAATAAGACCTCGGGGAATAAATGCATACGAGCTTGGCACAATAGGATCTGAATCTGGCTTTTTCTCCATCGGCTCGGTGAGCTGCGTTAGAAGTTTTGCGAGATCGGTTGCAAAACTTTCCTCCGAAGCCGTTTCTGAGACAGTTGGAAGCGGGACGGTTCCAAGCGAATCAATGCCCTCACCAAAACGATCGCGCTCATCTGAACGTTCAACGGTCGCTCCCTCGTTCCACGGGAGAAGGCCACTATCTCCGGTCCATGTTTGAAGGGCTGTACGTGGCTCGGGGCGGAGAAAGGTGAAAAATGTGGTAGCGCCAAGGACAAGGATGGCAAGCGCGCCGACGATATATAGTTGGGTACGCGTCATTCCTACACATAGTAGTACATTTTTGAGCAGGCGTGGTGGTACAATTTGCGGATGCAGTTGCGAATAGCCGTCGTCGGCTCGCTCATCGCGCTCTTTTTACCGCTGTTCACCTATGCGGTTCCCTTTGGCGGTTCGATTGGAGTTCTTTTGCAATGCTATAACACAGCGATATTTACCGCGCTTGGTCCGCCGAAAGGTGGACAGTTCATTTGGTCGCCCGCAACACGCACGTACCAATTCGGCGCCCCCCGCGCTGTCGGCCAATGGCTTCTCGGACTCGCGAGCGCTCCCTATTATTGCGTTTATTCAATTTTGCCGGTGCTTGTCGCGCCAGGTATTCACATCGACATGATGGGCTCGAGTGGCGCGCCCGCGCAGATTTCACTCGGGACTGCACTCCGTCAGGGTACCCCTGCGCCAGGTCTGCCGCCAAACCCGCCTCCGGCTGTTTGTCCCGGTTCGCCCGGTGCCACTAATTGTGGTGGCGGTGGTGTCGGCCACGTGCTTATCAGTGAAGTTTTCGCAATGGTGGACACTTCGCATGGAAGCGATCCACAAAATGAATGGGTAGAAATGTATAACGGCACGGGCTCAACCGTGAATTTTACGGGTTGGCGAATTGTCTGGGGCGGCGCGACAACGACGCTTCCTGCAGCTTCTATTGCTGCGGGCGAAATGGTTATTTTCTCACCAGCATCGAGCACGCGTGGATTTTGGAATATTCAGTCAAATGTTGCGGTCGTTCCGGTTTCCGGCGTCGGTCCGCTCGCGGAAAACGGCCTTGTCCGCCTTATCGATCCGTCCGGCGTTGTCGTTGATCAGGTTTCGTGGGGGACAAACACCGGGGCGTTTTCCCCAGCAGCGCCCGCGCTCGAGAGCGGCCGCTCGCTTGTGCGCACGAGTGTCCTCACTGATTCAAATGCAGCAACTGATTGGTCAGATCGATCGAATCCCACTCCGGGAAACTGATGCCGCGAGTTCAAGCCACTTTTCGAGAGATACATCTTCGGCGCGCACCTTCTCTGGAAGGGCACACGCCGCAAGAAGTACGCGACCGTCGAAGTGCGCGATATTGTTCGCGAGAAGCTTTCGCTTGGATGAAAAACCTGCCCGTACAAGTTCAAAAAAGTCCCGTTCGGAAATAGCAGTAAAAGAATCGCGCGAAATGTTTTCAATGAGAAGAATCGCCGAGTCGACAGAGGGCGGCGGATTGAAACAGCCTTTTCCTACTTTAGCGATTATTCGTGGCGTTCCGTACGCTTTCACCGATAGCGAAAGAATACTTTCTTTTCCCTCTCGCGCGACGATGCGTTCGGCAACTTCCTTTTGCATGAGAAGCGCCGCTGCGCGCGGTTGCCGTTTTGTCTCAAGGAATTGGCGGATAATTTCTCCGGTGATGTAGTACGGAATGTTCGCAGCCAGTACATACTGCCCGAGACCGAACTGCTCAGGGTCAAAATTTCGAACGTCGTCTTCGATGAGCGTGAGTTTCTGCGACGCGATCTCCTTGGAAAATTTTTCTCGAAGCTGCGCGCAGAGAGCTTCGTCTTTTTCTACCGCGACAACAGGATTTCCCGTCGCGAGTAATTCCTCGGTAAGCGCGCCTTTACCTGGGCCAATTTCGAGAATTGTTTCCTCGGGCTGTATTTTCAATGAGGCAATAAGGTCGCGTGCGACCCACCCTGCGTTCAAAAAATGTTGGCCAAGACGCGCACCACGGTTTTTCATATTTGTATGACCGGTTCGAACGACGGCATCTCTGCGTATTTGATGAGGCGCGAATCGATATCGTCGAGAAACGACGACGGATGTGAATGCTCGCGCATGCCGTATTTTGCGCGGGTGCCGGCGAGCGTGAGATACAGATATTTCCGTGCTCGCGTAAGTGCGACGTAGAAAAGACGACGCTCTTCCTCGGGGTCGCGATCGTCATCGCGCCGTGATGGAAAGAGCCCTTCTTCAAGCCCGGTCACAAACACCGCATCAAATTCAAGGCCTTTCGCCGCGTGCATTGTCATCAAAGAAACCGCTTCTTTCTTTTCCTGCAGCGCGTCTTGATCGCTCATAAGCGCCGCATCTTCGAGGAGGCACTCAAGTCCTTCGGGACTTGGAAGCGAATCGTATCGCACGGCGTGCGCGACGAGTTCGTACAGGTTTCCGAGACGTTCGCGCCCCTCTTCGTCGCCTTCGCGGAAATTTTTCTCAAGGCCGCTCTCAAGAATCACGAAACGAATCAAATCGGACGTCTTCATTGTTTCTGTTGCGACGCGGATTTTCTCCAAGAGCGCGAGAAACGACGCGAGCTTTGTTCGTGCGGCGCCGGAGAGCACCGCTTCCCCACCTCCAAAGTATTTGGCGAGCGTTGTTGCGCCGATGCCGCGCGACGGCGATCCAGCAGCCCGTGAGAAGTCGCCCTGCGCACGCAGGTTACGTGCTGCGCGGATATACGCGAGCACGTCTTTCACTTCTGCCCGATCGAAAAAGCGGACACCCAGCACGCGGTACGGTACGCCTTCGGCGATAAAAGCCTCTTCAAGCGCTCGCGATTGGAAGTTTTCGCGGAAGAGAACCGCGATTTCTGCGGCGCGGACGCCGCTTCCGAGGAGGGCGCGAGCTTCGCGCGCGATGAAAAAGGCCTCGTCGCGCTCGGTTTCTCCTGCAAAAAGACGAATCGCCTCCCCTGTTTCGTTATTCGTTTGGAGGCGTTTGTCGTAGCGGTTTGAATTTTTCGCAATAACGGCATTTGCCGCCGTGAGGATGGTCTGTGTCGAGCGGTAGTTTTCCTCAAGAAGGATAAGCGCCGTCCCGCTAAAAATGCGCTCGAAGGACATCAAATTCCCAATATCGGCTCCGTTCCATGAGTAGATGCACTGATCCATGTCACCAACAGCGCAGATATTCCTTTTTTCGCCGGCGAGAAGCCGGGCAATCTCGAATTGTGACCGATTGGTGTCTTGATATTCATCGATCGTAAGGTACTGCCAACGTTTTTGGAGTCGGTCGCGCACGGCTGACTGTTTTGAGAGGAGCTCCACTGTTTTCGCTAAGAGATCAGAAAAGTCGAGTGCCCCCTCTGCCTCCTTGGCGGCGTCATATCGTCGCCACAAGTCGGCGACGGATCGTTCAAAAAATGAGCGTGCCTTACTCTCATATTCATCCGGAAGCGAGCCCTCCCCCTTTGCGCGGGATATAGTTGAGAGGACTGACTTCGCGGGGAGATCAATATCGAGCTCTTTGAGGATCCGCTTGAGTATTCGGCTGCTATCGTCCCGGTCCCAGATGACAAATGATCGAGGCACTCCCACTTCCTTGGAAAATTCTCTCAAAAGACGGGCCCCGAGGCCGTGGAATGTCGTTATCAGTGGCCTGTTTTCTGTTGGTCCGAGAAGATTATGGACCCGTTCTCGCATTTCCCCGGCCGCTTTGTTGGTAAAAGTGACCGCGAGGATGCTTCGAGGGTTGACACCAGAAGAAATGAGATGAGCTATGCGGTGCGTGATCGTCCGCGTCTTACCAGCCCCGGCGCCGGCAACGATCAAAAGCGGCCCGTCGCGATGGACGACCGCCTGTTTTTGGGCTTCGTTGAGCCCTTTTAAGTAGATTGCCTCTTCCACTTGCGCACTATAGCACAGGGTAAAATTACGGGGCTTTGACGTTATCCCCGCCGCACCACACTCAGTCATTGACTCATATTGGCGATGAGGATACCGTGAATGCACGGTGGCATACCGTTCAGACGACCCGTCCGTAGAGAAGTTACACGAACAGGGTCACGATGCCAGACATTCCGTCAGTCCACCGAAAAATTGGCTTAAAGCTTAGGTTTTGAGGTTCCTAGGGAGACTCATCGAACCGTTTGCGGGACGCCAATTTCCAACGTATCGCATATAAACAACAGGATTTGCGGACAGGAGAGACTCTCCGGCGCGCAAAGACAGAGAAATCGAGCGTCCGCGTATTCGCGGTAACTCGCCATTGGGGGGTGGAGGCTAGCCTTGCGCTCGCAATGATTACATTTGTACTTGGTTTTTACCCCGCGCCGGCACATGCCGGCTTTTTTACAGACCTGAAGTCCTTCTTTTCGGACACCGCGGAAGCTTCCACACCGCATACGCTCTCAGTCCAGACCATCCCCCTCGTTCGCCCTGCCATGAATCACGATCCGAACCCGGCGAAGGGCGGTGCCGAGGTCGCGATTGAAGACGAGAGCGTCCTGCACGCGCAAGGCGGGTTTGGTGGACAGACCGTCCAGTCAAACAAAGACGCCATCAGCATCCATGTCGTTCGCCCGGGAGAGACGCTTTCTGAAATCGCAGAGCTCTACGGTGTTTCGGTCAACACCATCATTTGGGCAAACGATCTTCCTCGAAATGGGTCGGTGAAAGCCGGGCAAATGCTCACTATCTTGCCAATTTCTGGGCTTAAGTACACCGTTAAAGACGGTGATACGCTTGAATCGATCGCGAAGAAGTACCATGGCGACGCGAGCGAAATCGCTCAATATAACGACATTAACGGTTCTGTCGCGGTTGGCGCGGAAATTCTTATTCCGAACGGCGAAGCTCCGGCTCCTGTTGCGCCGAAGGTCGCGGCTCCAAGCATGAGTGCGCCGGCTGCAAAATCACCCGTCTCCTCCGGATATTATTCGAACCCGCTTCCCAACGGGGTTCGAACGCAGGGCATCCATGGCTACAACGGCGTTGATTTGGCAGTTCCGAGTGATTCGAACGCTCCAATCGTTGCGGCAGCCGGAGGTGACGTGATTATTGCGCGCGAAGGTGGTTGGAACGGAGGGTATGGCTCCTATGTTGTCGTCAAGCATGACAATGGCACGCAGACGCTCTATGCTCACATGTCATCGGTTTCGATCGGTGTCGGTCAATCGGTCCAACAAGGGCAGCTCATCGGATATGTTGGTAATTCCGGCCGCTCGACGGGCCCGCACCTCCACTTCGAGATTCGCGGCGGCCCGCGCAATCCGTTCTAAAGTATGAATCTCCAATTTTTGACACAGATCATCCTCACGATTCGATACTTCTTTTAGGTTTGCTCAGAGACCTGAGTGCTACCTTTCGTCTTCTTCTTTTTCAACCTCCTCTGCAAGGTCATCAAATGCCTTGTCAGCAGCGGCAAGATTCGCATCGAGCTGTTTGTGTAAACTATCAAGCTCTGCGTTAATTGCGGCCGTGCCAGCGGCCAGCTCTTTTTCAAGCGTAGCTACCTCGTCGCTAAATTCTTGATCGGTCATATGTGTCATAGGTCATCCATTGTATCCGCAAAGGCGAGATGTGTTTCCATTCTATCAATAAGATTTTCAATCGCTTTGCCACCGCGTTTATTAGTTGCTCTTTCGACCAGCGCTTGAAAACCCTCGTTCTCACGGAATAGCTCGGCAAGGTTTTCAAGTAAATTCTTCACCGACATGTTTGCCTCAGGCGTGTCTTGGAAGTTCTTGTTTGGGAATTCGAGCAGCAGAAAGCCGGTGAGAGTTTTGTAGCCGTCGTTTAGTTTTTCGTTGGGGAACAATGAGTTCCACATCTTACCAACCTGTTGGTTCGTAATATTTCCTTTCGACTCTGCGAGTTCGCGCAAAGACCACGTGAGCTCATTCCTAGGCGACGACTCCTCTTCTCTAGGATTCGAACGAAATGTATCCTCGGCTGGTGTTGAAGGCTGATGATCTCGGTAGCGTGTTGCGAACTCCCTGAGAGTTTCGTCGGCAGTATCCTCAGCCACCGCTAGGCGAATGCGGTGTTTTTGTTTGCGGGCAAGAGTCCTTTGCTTCTCTTCGAGAGCCGCCTCTTCATTTGTTAACGACTTATAGATATTGCGGAGTTGGTCACGGCGCTTCGCATGATCACCACCTGTTGTGTTTTCGAGTACCGTCGCGTGGTCACGAATTTTGATGAGAAGCGCCTTATTTTTTGCTACCAAGTCAGCGATCTGCGCTATTTCTACGTCAATTTGCTCTCGGGGTTTGCGCGCAGTGTTAAGTTTTTCTTGCCATTTGCTCCGCACTGTTTCGACACGATTTGATACCTTTGTGTCAAAATAGCCTTTGTATTTCTCGGCTGTTCCCGCCTGATCGGCCGCTCGCCCTGCTCGTTGGTCTGCGCGCGCAGCTTTTCGCTGGTTGACTCGTTCTCGCCAGGAATGGTATGCAACTTGAGTCGCGGTGATGGAGCGAATACCAGGCCAATTCCATATCCCCGTTCGCGCCCCGAGGCTTGCCAGTTCTCGAGAGTGAATCGCTTCTCGACGCGAAAATTCATTCGCACGCTTTGTCATAGTAGATTCGCGCGCGCGCGCGGTCGCCGCCGCAACGGTCTCAGAAGATGCGTTCATTCGGTCGCCCATCGTTGTTGCCCAAAGTGCAATTTGATCGCCACGTTTTCTCATTGCGTCGCCAAGTTGGCGTGTCCATCCTGTATTGCCAGGAAGGTGCTGTACTTCCGGATCGGTTCGATCACGACCTAATGTCCGCCGATCAACATTATCTGGGGCTGAACGTTTTCTCGTTGCGTCTCGCATTGCTGGGTGCTCTTCTCCAGGGCGGATGTCAGCGCCAACTGGTGGGGTGGATGGGGCTACATTTGCATCAGTGCGCATCGTGGCTCGGATGCCTTGCAATATCTCGTCGACGGTTTGTGTGGGAGGCGCTTGTGTTCCTGCCGCGGCTTCTACCGCAGGGGCATCGGTCGGTGTTGGTTCGGGAGGCGCGAGCTCTCCCAAATCCGCCTTTCTTGGCATGTCTGGTACTCTTTCTATCTTGTCCGTCGTCATGGTATGCAGTATACCGTAGAGACGGGGGCTCCACACACTTATCTACATCTCCCGCGCGCGATACTGCAGCGCCTCGAGCATGTGTGGCGTCTCGATGGTTTTCTCTCCGGCAAGGTCCGCAATAGTGCGGGCCAATTTTATAGTCCGGTGAAAGCCGCGGGGTGAGAGCTTGAGTCGCTTTGCCGCTTCAATAAGGGCGGTTTCTGCTGCTTCTGAGAGCTCCGCGAGCGCTTCAATGTCTTTGGCGCGCATGTCGGCGTTGGTTGTGAGGCTTTTTGCTTTGGAAAATCGCTTGTGTTGTGTTTTTCGTGCCGCTCCGATGCGCTCACGTGCGGCTTTCGTTTCCCCATTTGACCGTTTCGCCTTCGCGCTGAGAAGTTCGTGCGGAATTTCAGGCACGGTTACCCACATGTCGATTCTGTCGGCAATTGGCCCTGAAATCTTCCGGCGGTACCGTTCGACGACGTGCGGCATGCACTGACATCGCTCGGAGCCCCAGAAGCCACAAGGACACGGGTTCAGGGCGGCGATCAGCATGAAATTCGCTGGGTAGACTTGCGATGCTTTAGCACGAGCGACCGAGACAATCCGGTCTTCAAGTGGTTCGCGCAGGGCGTTTACGACATCACGATGAAATTCAGGAAATTCGTCGGCAAAAAGGATGCCTCGGTGAGCGAGAGTCACTTCTCCGGGGCGCGGTATCGAGCCGCCACCGATCATTGCGGCATAACTGGTCGTATGATGCGGTGAACGAAACGGCGGTCGAGTGATCACGCGGTCGCTTAAAGCTCCGGCAAGCGAGTGAATGGTTGTTACTTCAATCGATTCGTCTTCGGAAAGATCTGGTAGGAGTGCGGTTGCCGCGCGAGCGAGCATCGTCTTTCCCGTTCCCGGCGGGCCGTACAAAGCAATGTTGTGCCGTCCGGCAACAGCGATTTCAAGCGCGCGCTTGGCGCTCTCTTGTCCGCGAATATCATCGAGTGCGTTTTCTAAATCATCCTCGCGCTTACGAACGACGCTTGTGTATTTTGTGATGCGAGCGGTCCCCACTAAGTGCGCCACCAGCTCTTCCAAATCAATAAGAGGAAAAATTTCAATGCCGGATACCAGCGACGCCTCCGTCGCATTATCGACAGGAATATACAACTCGGAATACCCTTTTTCTTTTGCCGCCTTTGCAATCGAGAGCGCGCCGCGGATCGGACGAAGAGAGCCATCGAGCGCAAGTTCGCCGGCAAAAAGCTTGGCTTTCGGATCAAATTTTATCTGCTGCGATGCGAGAAGATATGAAAGCGCGGCGGCAACATCAAAAACCGCACCTTCTTTTTTCAGTTCAGCTGGCGCGAGCGAAACCACGATCTTTTTATTGGTACTCTTTGGCGATTGAAATCCCTCGCCATCGACTTTTGTATTTTTAATCGCGGAAGCGACGCGATCACGTGCTTCGGCAACCGATTTGTCCGGCAATCCAACGATCGTAAAAGCATGCAAGCCTTTCGTCATGTCGGTTTCGACCGTAACGATGTGTGCCTGAGGGAGAGCCGGTTGCGCGCCAAAGACGCGGGCGAAGTGCATGCAGCGTAGCGTACCCTACTTTACCCAGGCTTCCAGGCGAAGGAGGGGAAAACTAAATGTTGTTCATCGCCGCAGGGTTTGCGCGGAGGCGATCAATATCAATTGCCTCGCCGTTTTCCGCGATTCCGTATGTGCCGCCTTCCATTCGCTTTAAAGCAGCACGAATTTCTTTGTAGCGTTTTTCCAATTCTTCAACGAGTGCGACATTGACGCCCAGTTCCTCCATTTTGTCCGCACTATCTTCTTCGGCCGGTTCGTTTTCGTTGAAACCTTCGGCAGTTCCCACCCAATCATCGCCGACTTTCTTGCCGTGATCGGCAAGTTCTTCTTCTAGCGAGTCCTTTTCGGCGTGGAGTGCCGCGCGCAATTCCTCAATTTCTTCCTCGGTAAGGTGTTGCATGCGTGTATGATATCACATCACCATATTCGGCTGTCTAGAGCCGCCGATCTGCGCGCAGGCGGGCAAGTAATTCCGTGAAGGAGTACTGACTTTCCGCGATGATGAGGATATTTCGCGTCGGAAACGAGTAGTAGAGTTGAATAATGCCCGCTTCATCTTTGAGGACGCGGACATCGTAATTGCGGATCACGGTATCTTCAAATTTTCGCTCGACAATAACGCCTTCAGGAGAGACGGTTTGCATTGAAACGGCGGTTGTGATGGGAGCGAGGTCGGCGTTGATCGTTCGTTCCCACGCGAGCATGCCCGCGAATGCGCGCTCGTACGATTCGACGGGGATGACGAAAACCGGCGCATTCTCATCGACGGTATGGATGCCGAAGAAAAATTCGCCCGAGAGCGCGCGAACAAGTTCGTCCGGCGGCTTCGCGCCGATGGAATTCATGAAGTCGCCAAACGGGATTGGTTCCATTCCTTCGGCGGATTGGTGTGCGGGGATGATCTGAAGTATGGCGCCAAGCGTAAGAGTGCCGGCGTTTCGGGCGCTGGCAATTTCGCGGCGCAAGTCCGCAGGCGCAAGACCTTCGATCGGAAATGGTACGGTCTGTTCGGCAAAAAGAACGTGCGATGTAATCGGCGCCGTTTCGATCGTGCGGTTTTGGAGAATGAAATACGCGCCACCAAGAGCTCCCGCTCCCACGAGAAACAGAATGAACGTGAGAGCGACGGGGAATGTCGTGCGGCGCCCTTGCTTCGCGTGCGCCAGCTCTTCTTCGGCAGTAATCGAGGGGCGGTGTTTTTTATCTTCTTCGAGCGCAACGGCGCGCACGAGCGATATTTTTTTATTCCGAACGACGTCCTGCAGATCGTCTTTCAGCGTATGAAGCGGACGCACATCGTCTGTATGCTTCATTTCAGACGGGAGCGATTCCGTGACGGCGCGCGCAGCGTCACGGACGCGTGCTTGTTTTTCCGCGCGGTCGGTCGCTTGCGTCGCCGGGTCAACAGCAAGCGATGTGTCGTAGGTTTTCTGAGGTGCGACTTTTTGTGTCGTGCCAGGTCGCTCAGGCAACTTCACGCCGCCCAATATTTTTGAAATGTCATCCTGTTCGTTTTTAAACGGCGCAGCAACATTCGCCAGCTTTTCTGGCGCTGGGACCGATGGCGTCGAAGGTTTCGGCTGCGAAAACGGCCCAGGTTTTGAGAGATCGACCCTGTCGACTTTCACCGCTTCTGGTGCATAAGTGGGGCGGACATCCGGAGCGGGCTCCGCAGGCGACGGCGCCTTTGGAGCTGGCGTCACAATATGTTCTTCAAGAATGCGCGGCTCATCAGCGGCAGGTATTGCCGCTGATGGTGTTGGCGTAGGAGATTTCGCAGGAGCGATTCCCTTAGATGCGTCGGCGTCGGTCGCCCCTATGTCCCCCGCGTTCGTGGTTTCCCCCATGATCTCCTCGAGGCGCGCCTCCTCCTTCACTTGGTGTCAGCCCTTTACGCGCTGCCCATTCTGGATCTGCGGCCTTGATAGAGAGATTATACCGTCCTTTTTCGTCAATTTCTTTCAACATGACTGGCACGATGTCGCCTTCCTTCACGGCCTCGGAAATTGAGCCGATGCGGAACGGTGCGACTTCAGAAACGTGCACCAAGCCTTCTGCGTTCGGGCCAATCTTCACGAAGGCTCCAAAGTCCATCATGCGCGTCACTTCGCCATCGAATTTTTCACCTGGCATGTATTCGCGTGTGAGCTGGAAAATTTCTTCGTGTGCTGCTTCTGCGGCGCCGCCAGTACCGGTAATGAAGACCGTACCGTCTTCTTCGATAGTGATGTCGCTTGCCTTCGTCTTCTCGCGGATGCCATTGATCGTCTTTCCGCCCGGGCCGATAACGAGACCGATTTGATCGACTTTAACTTTGATCGTAAGGATCTTCGGTGCGCGCGGTGAAATATCGGCACGCGGCTCCGCGATTTCTTTCGTAATCACCTCGAGAATTTCAAGACGGGCTTTCTTAGCCTGCGTGAACGCCTCAACGAGAACATTCACCGGGACGCCCTCAACTTTCACGTCCATCTGCACGGCGGTAACGCCGTCCTTGGTGCCAGCAACTTTGAAGTCCATGTCGCCGTGATGATCTTCGGGGCCTTGGATGTCAGTCAAAACTTTGTAGACGCCTTTCTTTGCATCCGACATCATGCCCATCGCGATACCCGCAACCGGCTTGGTGATAGGGACGCCGGCATCCATAAGCGCGAGCGTGCCTGCGCAGACGGTTGCCTGCGAGGTTGAGCCGTTTGATGCGAGACATTCGGAGACGATACGGATCGTGTACGGGAAGACGTCTTTCGTTGGCAGAACTGCGCGCAACGCTTTTTCAGCGAGCGCGCCGTGGCCGATCATGCGACGATTCATGCCGCCGACGCGTCCTGTTTCGCCAACGGAGAACGGCGGGAAGTTGTAGTGGAGCATAAACGTCTTTTTCATGTCGCGCGATTCGATAGTATCGACGAGTTGTGCATCGCCGGGGCCACCGAGGGTGAGTGCCGCAAGAACGTGCGTCTCGCCGCGGTAGAAGATGCCGGAGCCGTGGATGACGGGAGAAACGCCACCTGCTTGCGCATAGAGCGTCCGAATTTGATCAAATGCGCGACCGTCGACGCGCTTCCCTTCGTTGATCGCGAGATCGTGGACGTACTGGTCGAGATTGTGTCCGTACACAGAATCGAGAAGTCCTGGATTTGCGTCTGGCATTTTTTCGAGCGCTGCTTTCATCCATTCTGATTTGAACGAATGAATTTCTTCCTTGCCGAGCTTTCCTTTTGTTGCGAGAAGCTTCGGTTCGACGAATTCTTTGAAGAACGATTCCATTTCTGGTGTTGGTTCTGCTTTTTTGAAATCAACTTTCGCGGCACCTTCTTTTGCAACAATGTCAGCTTGCCACTTCTGAAGCTTTTCGATTTCTTCAGATGCTTTGGCAAGCGCTTTCGCGAGCACCTCTTCCGTGACTTCGCGCGCACCGACTTCGATCATATTGATGAGGCCGTCTTTGCCGCAGGCAGTAAGGTCCAAGACTGCCTTTGGATCTCCTGCTTCATCGCGCTGTTTGTACGTCGGATTGACGAGGAAATCCGAAGCGCCTTCTTCCATGCCAATGCGTACCGCGGAAACAGGCCCGTTCCACGGAATGTTCGATGTTGCGATTGCGAGCGATGCGGCATTTACGCCGATTACATCCGTGTCATCTTCGTCGAGTGAGAGGACGGAAATGATGACCTGCACATCCTTCTTCAAACCCTTAGGAAAGAGTGGGCGAATGGTGCGGTCGACGATGCGTCCTGAAAGCACCGCTTCGTCGGACGGACGACCTTCGCGGCGCATGAAGCGTGAGCCGAGGATTGCGCCTGCGGCGTAAAACTTCTCCTCGTATTCGACAGAGAGCGGAAAGTAGTCCTTATCACTTTCCTTCGCTCCCATCACGACCGTCGCGAGAACGGCCGAATTACCATAGCGGACGAGGACAGAACCATTTGCCTGGTTCGCCCAATCGTTAAACTCTGCGGTTAATGTCTTTCCTCCGATTTCAACGGAGTACTCTGTTTTCTTTTGCATTGTCGTTTGGTGACGACCAGATTTCAGCATTGACCCCTTGAGGGAAAATCCTGCCTATCTAGGCGCCACAGTTATTCATTAATGACGGCACTATACCATACTGACAACAATAAGAAATGGCCGGGTTTTCCGGCCGTTCCTTACTCCAATTCAGCTTCTCGTTGTGCCTCATCCGGCATTTCGTTCGGAGGATTGTTGGCTCCGCGTGGTGCGCGACGACTACCGCCGCGAAAGTTGAGAAGATAGCGACGCGGTTCTTCATCGAGATCAAGGAAGTCGTCAGCCGCTTCTTTTAGTTTGCCCGAAGTCGAACGGCCAAAGGAAACGACTTCTACCTGACAGCCGCCGTGGGTCTGGAGGTACTGCACAAGCGGGACGAAGTCACCGTCTCCGGTAACGAGAATGACGGTATCGAGCTTTGGGGCGGCCGTAATGGCGTCAACCGCGAGGCCGACGTCCCAATCTGCTTTCTTCGCGCCGCCAAAAAAGACCTGAAGGTCCTTGGTGCGCATTTCGATACCGATTTTCGCGAGGGCCTCAAAAAAGCCTTTTTCTTCGCCACTTTCTGTCGTTACCGAATACGCGCGAGCGCGAATAAGGCGACGACCGGCTACGGAATCCTTGAGGATATTGCCGAAATTAGCGCGCGAATGATAGATATTTTTCGCACTGTGATAAACGTTCTGCGTGTCGATGAAAACACCGACACGTTGTTCTGGATGCTTAATAATGCTCATACAAAATAAGGGTTCTACTTTTTAAAATGGGACTACTGTCCCCTAGTATACCGCGATGAAATGGTAATCATCTCGCGGGGGTGGCTGACAAAAACGAAGGAGATTATTTCTTCAAACCAAGCTTCTTCGTGAGTGCGCTGTAGGCACGCTTGTTGGTCTCTTGGATGTACTTCAAATGACGGCGGCGGTCTGCAACGAGGCCGAGGAGGCCGCGGCGGGAGCTCTTATCCTTCCGATTTTTATCCAAATGAGCCGAAAGCTCTTCAATGCGACGCGTCAAAATATGCACCTGCACCTCCGGAGAGCCGGTATCAGAGTCGTGGCGGGCACCTTTTTTGATTTCGTTCGCTTTCTGTCGCTTTGTCAGCATGGGGGAAGCATAGCACAAACTTGCCATTTTCGCAAGGTCGCGCACCGGGTTTGACGGGCCGTCAAACCC
>JBAQPT010000102.1:0-2281 GCA_049306055.1 Minisyncoccia bacterium
TTATTAAGGAGCAGTGAGCTCAGGTGATTTCATCTACAAAATTGAGTCAAATCTCAAAAACTTAACCCAGCCTTCATCCCCGTCTGCTACAAGGAAGGTATTACTGGCGGCCGGGGGCCATAATATCGGCGCAAGCCGAACGGGGTATATGGGAGTAGACAGCGAAAATGGAAAGGAGTTTGTTGCGCTGGGGCACGTTGAAAACTCGCCGGGTTGGATCCGCAGAATTTTCGATCAGTTCTTCTGCGCGGTCAATTTGCTGCCAGCGACATGAAATGAGCCTCATGGTTTTTTAATGCGCGCGTAGTACACTCTCTCCCATGCGAACTTTTTTTGCATTCGTCATATTGTTGCTTCTCGGCATCGCGATCTATGTCTATACGCGTGACGTTGATCCTGTTGTTCCTGAACCCACACCGCCGATTGTAGAAGAAGAGCGGCTCATTAGTTTTTCGAGCGACGAATACGGCATTTCGTTTACGTATCCGGAAGAATACGAGCTCTCGGAAATGAATGCGCCAGGAAGCGAAGTGCGTGAACACTACATCATTACGCTGATTCGAAAAGAGGATTTACCGCCGCCACAAGGAGGCGAAGGGCCGCCGGCGATCACGATTGATATCATTCAAAATAATCTTGATAACCGCGATACGGAAGAATGGATCCGCGGGGACAGCCGATCAAATTTTAAGCTTGGCGAAATGCGGCTCTCGACAACAAGCGTGAGCGGCATGCAGGCGTTTTCGTATCGCTGGAGCGGGCTCTATGAAGGGACGACGGTTGCAATCGCGCGTCCGAATTGGATTTATGCGTTTTCGGTGACATATCTCGAGCTAGGGGCAGATATCGTGCAGGATTTTGTGACAGTGCGGGACAGTGTGCGGCTGCAATAAAAACAGAGGCGGTCGCGCTGCGCACGACCGCCTCTTGCATTACGCGCGGTCTTTATCTTCCACCACGATGATTCGATACGAATCGGTCAGCGTTCTCCATCGGAGGAAACCCTCACCGGTCATTTCGACGTTCTCTTCTGCGTCTTTCATGAGTCTGTGAAGGTCGAGCATGCCGTTCTTTCGCATACGACACAATTTGTGCCTTGCACGTGGCTGCGTCTGCCGCTTTTCGCTATTCGTTGCCATGGTGTCTCTCCATCCTCAACGCCGCTGCAACGATTGTGGCACGGAGTTGAAAGAAAGGCCACCTTTCTCGACAAATCCATAAATCGCGAGTAAGGTAACCTTCATGGCATACCACCCACCGCAACAGATTCTTAAAAAATACGCCGACGTTCTGGTGAATTTCGCCCTCAACATGGGGAAGGGCATTAAAAAGGGCGATGTGGTGCGCGTCTCGGCAAATGAAAGCGCGAAGCCGCTCTATCTTGCTGTCTGCAGCGCAATTGTGGACGCGGGCGGCCATGTACTTCATCACTATGCCCCCGACGAAGAGCATGGCGACATGCGTCGCAACGCGAGTTTTACACGCCATTTTTATGAGAATGCTTCTGACGAACAGCTGGCTTTTTTCCCAGCGAAATATTTAAAAGGGCTTATCGACCAAACCGATCATTCGCTCTTTATAATCGCTGATGCGGACATGCATCTGCTCGACGGCGTTGATCCGAAGAAGATCATGGCGCGCGGGAAGGCTTTGAAGCCATTTATGGATTGGAGGCGTGAGAAAGAGAACAAAGGAAAGTTCTCGTGGACGGCGGCCATGTATGGGACTCCTGCGATGGCGAAAGAAGCGGGGCTTTCGGAGAAAGCGTATTGGCAGCAGATAATCAGAGCGTGCTTGCTCGACCAAAAGAATCCGATAGCGGCGTGGAAGAAGATGTATCGTGAGATCGACATGTACAAGAATCGTTTGAACAAACTTTCGCCGAAGATCGACAAGTTGCATGTCAGAGGCGTTGATGCGGATCTTTGGATCACGCTTGGGGAGAAGCGTGCGTGGAAATCTGGCTCGGGCGCGAATATTCCGAGTTTCGAAATTTTCACCTCGCCCGACTGGCGTGGAACCAATGGCTGGATTCGATTCAATCAGCCGCTCTATCGCTATGGCAACAAAATCACCGGCGTGCAGTTGTGGTTTAAGAACGGGAAGATTGTGAAGTCGAGTGCGAAAACGAATGAAAAAGTCTTGAAAGCGATGATCGCGACGCCGGGGGCCAACCAGATCGGCGAATATTCATTGACCGACCGCCGTCACTCGCGTATCACGAAATTCATGGCGGAAACTCTGTATGACGAAAATGTCGGTGGGCCGCAAGGGAATACGC
>JBAQPT010000103.1:0-2836 GCA_049306055.1 Minisyncoccia bacterium
AGTCTATACCTCTCAATCAAGGCCTCCTTCTTATCGCGTCTCCACTTTTTAATCTGGACTTCGCGCTCGCGAGCTGCCGTTAGATCGATATGTTCTTCAAGAAATACCAGTTCGAATTTTGATTCACGCTTCGGGTATAGGGAGCCGCGTTTTTGATTATGTTCGGCGAGACGTTGTTGGGGATTTTTTGAAATGCCAACGTAGAGATCGTTATAGCCATTCTTTATCATGTAGACGAAATACATGAATAACAGGATACCAGTCCCTCGACTATCGCCTGCGGTGAGCGCAGTCGAACCGCTCCCGTTCGAGGGCCTGAGCGGCCCCTCAGGGCCAGTCGAATGGCGGGACACTCTCCTCAAAACAAAAAAACGCCTTTACGGCGTTTCTTGTTTTTCTCTCGTGGTGGTTTACCACGAGGACAGTCCTTCGACTACGCTCAGGGCACTCGATTCGTCATGACGCTTAATGTCACAAAGAGTCGAGGTGGCTTGCCACGAGTGAGTCCCAAGTTTATCGAGGGACGAATCGAGTGGAGATGCCGGGAATCGGACCCGGGTGCAAGAAGAAACACATATACACATCTACAAGGCGTAGGTCATTCGATTGTTTTGAATATCGCGCGCTACGAACGAACAAGGCCGCGTGATATCGGACACTCTTTCTTTAGGCTTTTCTACGGTGTGATAGGGAAGCTGGATCCGATGTATATGACGTCGCTAACCAACCGATCGGATACGAGTTGGAGCGGCGGTCGCCGAGGCTTACGCGAAGGCGAGGCCGAGGTTATTCACCTGAATCGGTGAAAGAACCCCCCGTGCAGTTTTGTTTGCACTTAGAGTTTGGAATTTTTTAGGAAGATTTCCACTTCCGCCATGCATGTATATGCATCGATCTCCCTGTCGAAGCCAATCATCCCCCGTGAGATACCAAATACTTTTTCTGCTATCGAGTCTGTCATGTCAGTAATTTCTGGACTTGTGTACTCTGCGGAACTTCAAGCATTGTTACTACAATGCTGTACTGAATTGAATATCTCACGGGGAAGGACTGCTTGCCCGTCCTCGTGTCGTCACGGGGAGGGAAGGGTGATTGTTACGAGTGCTTGAGGGTGGCGAGGAGCACGTATGCTCCCGCCGAGGTGAACAAATCACCGAAATTGTTTCCATGCCGTGTAGAAGGCAAGTACGCCGATGATGATCATCGCAGCGATTGCGACTGTTGGCTGCAGAAAAATGTCCATGCTGCTTTCTCCTTGGTGGCTATCCACCCTCAAGCACTCGTTTACCCGTCCCGCTTAAGCGGGGTAGGGTTATTTAGTTTTCAAAGAACGTCGAATTCGCCGCTCGTCATCGCGCTTCTTTATATCCTGACGTTTGTCGGCCTTTTTCTTGCCGCGCGCGATGCCGATGGAGAGCTTCAACTTGTGACCGCTATTATATACCGAAACAGGGACTATTGTCAAGCCCTCCTGACCCTCGGCCGCGGATACGTGAGCGATTTCCTTCTTATTCAAGAGCAATCGGCGTGTTCGCATTGCATCGTAGTCTTTTGGCGCATTTGCCACCTGCCAGGCGGGAATCGTCGCGCCCACGAGGTACGCCTCGCCTCCGCGGGCAACCACACGGGCGCCTTTCAGCGAGCCTTGGCCCGCACGCAGGCTTTTCACTTCAAGCCCCAGCAATTCAATACCCGCCTCGATTTCTTCGAGGATCGTGTAGTCGAAGCCGATTCGATCGTTTCGTATGAGGGCCATGGGGACAACTATACCCTAGAGAATGGCAGCTTTGTCCATCTTGCGGGAATACATTGACTGCGCGAAACGTGGGAGTACCGTTGGGGCAGGCCCAGACTTTGACAATCCATCGTCACCGAAAAGGAGGACAAGATGGAAGATAGAGGAACACTAGAAGTACTCTCAAACGCCTTTAAGATCAGTAAGGATCCGCAGGCGATTGATAGGAATGGACGTCCGATTCGTATCCTGGAAGTGTACTGTGGCGGCATGATGCGCGGTGCATACGCAGCAAGCGCAAGTGCGGTTTTGCAAAATGCAGGACTTGGTAACGTTGCGGTCGCATATGGAGCATACTCTGCTGGCGGCCCAACGGCGCTTGCGAAGGAGTTGAAGTTGGCGCATTTGACAGCACCAGTCTACGAGCAGCTTGAGGACTTGGAAATATTCAAGAGAGCGAAAGGACGTCTGACGTTTGATCTGTCTCGTCTTATGGCAACGCTCGGTCCCATCTTCGATGAGTCAGCAATCCAAGATATGCGAGCAGAAGTGCATATGATCGTGACGGACCCGGAGACGGGCGATCATGAGCTGCTTGACGTAAAACGTTCAATGCCAAACGGCAAAGCCGCAATAGCAGCAACGATGGCAATGCCGATGCTGTACCCGTGTGTCGAGGTGAATGGGTTCAAATGGTGTGATGGAGCGTGGGCGAATTTGAAGCTCGCGCTTGCTGCACTCATCAAGAAGTTCCATCCCACCGACATCATGGTGTTCGTAAATAGTCCGAAGTATCCTGATTTTCTTGAACGCATGGGGACTTTTTACGGCAACCAAGTATCGCAATCGACAACTGCTGCAATCAAGCGTCGCACAGCCCTCATGGACGCCGACGTCGAAGATGCTCTTGATTGGCTCGTCGGGCTTCCTAAGGTCCGTTCGTGGATCGCACGACCGGACAGCACCAAAGGGTTCTTTCCATGGACGACGGCGCCACGCATCGTGCGACTGGCGATTGACGAAATGAGATCGTTTATGGAAGGGAAGCTTGAAGACGCCTACGCAGGAAAATTTGCATAGCACACCGAATAAGAACAGGAA
>JBAQPT010000104.1:0-2375 GCA_049306055.1 Minisyncoccia bacterium
ACGGGGTCTCTCGCAGGCTGACGAGCCGAGAGTGAGCGCTGGGCGAGAACGCCCAGACAGCGACCCCTGAGAACACTTTCCGGCGGCGTCGGTTTTGAAAATGATTGCGGTCGCGAGCGGAAACTAAGGGAGCAGCGACCGGAACATTTGTTTAATAGAATCCATCATGCGCGAGAAGATGTCGCCGACGAGGTGATTGTTGCCGAGCGCGTCTTCGGCAAAGCCCCAGCGGCAGAGGCCAAAAGCAACCGCCCACGTCGCGTCGAGTGCAGAGACACGCGGCATCATGAGGGGAAGTCCGACTTGCGAGGGAAGTTTGAGCACGGCGCGAGCGACGTCGGTCGCCGCGGCAAGTCCGGCGCCGCCGCCCGTAATGATGATTCCGGCAGGCAAGAGTTTTTCTCGTCCGATCGATTTTAAATGCGTATTCACGAGCGTGAACATATCTTTCAAGCGATTTGAAATGACGATCGACATTTTCTTTGCCGGAATCGGTGAACCAAGAACGGCGCCGCGTTTCAATTGCTCTGCTTCGTTGAGTGGCAGTTGGAACGAGAGCGCGAGCGCGTTTGTGATTTCATTTGAACCGACAGGGAAGACTTTGAGCGAAATCGGCCGGTCGTCGTCAAAGACAACGGTCGAAAGCGTTTCCGCGCCGATGTTAGCGAGAACAACACCGGCCGTTTTTTGCGCTTTCGAAAGTGTGACAAGCGACGCCGCCAATGGCGACGCCATCACGCCCTCAACTTCAATTCCGGCGCTTTCAACCGCAATGATGAGATCGTCGTGATGTTGTGCGAGCATTGTGACGAGCATGCTTTCGACACCGAGGCGGTTACCCTGCATACCAGTTGGGCGGCTCGCGAGCGGTTGGCCATCGAGTCGAAATTCAAGCGGAATCGTGTGAAGTACCGTGCGGTTGGTGAGTTTTGAAAGCGCGCGCTTTTCACTTTCGTCGATGACGCGTTCGATGTCGCGGCTGGTGACGATGCCGCCGGACGCGGTGAGCGTGATTTCTGCGACTGAACGCGCTTCTTCAAGTGAAATACCACCCATCGCGACGCGCGCGCTGCGCACTTGCACGCGCGCGGCGTGCGCCGCGCGATCCACCGCCGCTTTCACCGCGCGTGCGACCTCTTTCGTATCGATAACATACCCATGGCGCATGCCTTTTGAAGCCGCAGAAGCGGTCGCAAGGATTTGCATGGGGCTTTCAGGCGATTGTGGCGGGGCGGCGATGACGACCTTCACTTGGTGCGTGCCGATATCGATCCCTGTGTAAATTTTCTGTGCCATGCGGAAAGGCGCCCACACCGGACGTCTTGCCATTGTAGCCTATTCGTTGCGGCACAGATGTAGTATCGGCGGGGATAATATTTCGGCCCAAAAACAGCAAAAACCACAAAGAAACACATACACGCAACTGTGACGGCCGTCAGAGTTGTGTGTACGTTGTCTCGGGGCGATTATTTTGTGAATCTGAATTTCTTGAGGACTTTCTGTTCGAGCGCTTCCATTTTGTCGCCATGATCGTGACCAGCGAGGTGAAAACAGCCGTGGACAAAAAGAAGTGCGAGGCGAGCATTCAAAGAGGTGCCCATACTGCGGGCTTCGCGAGCTGCTTTCCTCACATTTAAAAAGATTTCGCCTTCATTTTTGGAAAGAGGGAACGAAAGGACATTCGGGCGATACGTTTTCTTACGATACTGGGCGTTCATTTTCTGCGCGAGCGTGTCACCACAAATCACAAGCGAGAGTTGGTAGCCTTTTGGCAGCGCAGCAGCTGCAATTTTTTCAAACGGCAAACTCCGAAGGAAAGACAAAGTCTTCCTACGGGGCAGGCGCACCTTCTTTTCGAAGGTGTTAGTGATTTCTACTGTAACTTGCGACATTAGCGGGCGATTGGAGTCGATTCTCCAAGACCGGACGAACGAGCTGCGGGAGTTGTGCTTGCGTTCTGCTGGGCAGTCGCTTGTGCCGAAGATTGGTTGCTGTTTTGTGGGCGACCGCGGCCACGCTTTACTTCTTCAACAAGCTTGCCTTCCTTGATGAGTTCCTGGCGAGTTTGGTAGCGGGTGATGCGCTTGAGTGCGCGCTTCTTGCCGACAGTCTTCGACTTCTGGCGTTCGTAGTAGCGGCCTTTGCGGACAGTCTGAATAAGGCCCGTTCCCTGGACTTTGCGGGAGAATTTGCGGATGACCGCGAGGGTCGATTCCGAGCCACTCTTCGATACTTCTGCGTTTATCATGTGCGGGGAATAATACTATGTCATTAGTCAAAAGTCAAAACCGGGGTTGTTGCTCGTTTCCAATTATTTAGGCGCCCAAGACCACAAAGGTCGCCCCGAACACGACCTAATCAACAACTCCTTTGTC
>JBAQPT010000105.1:0-19900 GCA_049306055.1 Minisyncoccia bacterium
GTGGGCGCCGCGGACGCTTTCAGCGTCCGCGGCGCTAAGTTCAAATGCATCTTCGACATTGCGGAGGCGCTCGCTGCGCGAGAGTCGTGTTTGATGCGCTGTGTCGCGCGTGCGTGTGAGCGCGCCGACGACGACGCGAGAGAGGGTGCCATCTTTAAATTCACGCGGCAATTCCGACAAAATACTTTCAACCTGATTGAACCCGCGCTCGCGATGCCGTGCGGCGTGCAAGGGAACAGGAATGAGCACGACGGGCTTAACGGAAAACGAGCGAATGTTTGCAATTTCTTCCCGTAAATATTCCGCAAGTACTCCGGCAAGAAGCGTCGCCGCATGTCCGAATCGATCGTATTTCAGTGCGCGAATCAGATCATCAACGATCTCTGCACGATACGACATAAGCGTGGTTATCTGCACACCGCATACTTCGTGTTCGACAGGAGAAACGGGAATGTCTTCAAGCGAATAGTTTTCGATCCGAACAACGCGTTCTTTCCGCGGTAGCACGATGTCGAGCGCGGATTGAATGAGCGAGGCAAAAGCCCTGAACATGCTAGTATCATTACATGAGTCTTGCCGCTAAAAGATGCGTTCCGTGCGAAGGCGGCGTGATGCCGCTCACGATTCAGGAAGCGGAAGAGCACATGAAAGAGCTGAACGAGTGGAAGCTCGGAGGAGATGCGCGAAAAATTTCGAAGGAATGCACATTCAAGAATTTCGCCGACGCGCTTGCGTTTACCATCAAGGTCGGCGCGCTCGCGGAAGAAGAAGGACATCATCCGGATATCCTTTTGAAATGGGGGAGCGTTGCACTTGAACTTTCCACGCACTCGATCGGCGGCCTTTCCGAAAACGACTTCATTCTCGCAGCAAAAATCGATGCAGTTGAATCGAGTTAATTTAGATATCTACACCGCCGGTGCGTGATACCATACTTTCATGACTGAAGGTCGGCGAATACTTTCGCATGAACCGATTTCTGCTAAAGAGCGCCCGACATTGGAGCGTCTTATCGAGCACGTCAAAAAAGAAGACGAATTATATTCGCGATTTGTCTCGTGGGTTTCGAAGCGTGCGCCTGACCATGTACCGCAACGGGGTGATTCGAAAGATGTACAGCGGGAGAAGAATAGTCAGTTAGTCAAAGATTACTTACGATACGTCTCTCGCATGTTTCTCCCTCGAAACAAAGATGATTCGGCAAATCTGCCGCTGCAGTCTCGACGAGTAGAAGATCTCTCGAATGAAGTTAGTTCAAAATTGGTCGTCAGCAAGCTCCCCGAAGAGTATGCGCGATTTCAACAAGCGGTGCGCGAGGCTGTAGGGCAAGCATTTGATCCTAGCGCGGAACTCGCGCGAGTCCAGGAAGACCAACGCGCAAGTCTAGTCGAGTGGCTTGAACGGCTGACACAATACGATCACTATACGCCGGCATTCCAATACCTGCTGTTCAGAACAATTCTTAGTGCCTCGTCGCACAGAAATGGACCCGCAGACTCTCCTCGATTCCAGTTGCGTGACGCAAATACGGTCGCACCGCTCCCGCAATTTCACGAACAAGCAGTTGGGCATCTTGAAGACGTAATACTTGCGTACGACGAGACGCCGGCTGATCAAAAAGATGCCGAGCTCGATCGGCTCTTTCAGCACCCTTTCTTCGGAGATGTCGCAGGCGACACGGCTTGGAAGGATCGGATTAAAAGATATTTACAAAAGAACGCGATAAATGAGTTGTACGCAGCGTTTTCGGATCTCGTGACTGAGTACAAAGAATATGAGGGGCCTGTCATCGGACGATGGATTACTGTTACTGCAAACGGGATTGCGGACGAACTGACGGAAAAGCAGGCAAAGGAATGGGAACAAAGTTCTCTCACGGCGAAAGGAAATGGCGCGGGGATGCTCGCGCGCCTTTCTTCCGCGACACCATGGTGTCTTGCCCGTCCTGCTACCGCAGAAAGCTACCTTAGGAGAGGGCATCTTTTGATTTTCCTTGAAAATACCCCGAAAGGAGTGCGTCCTGCTTTTGGTATCGCCTTTAACGACAAGGGAACTGTGTATGAGGCGCGCGGCGCCAATGACCGACAGGAATTAAATCCGCGATATGCCGATATTGTTGACGCACGGATGAAAAAAGATCAGCCTCCTGGCTGGGAAAAATATCAGGAACGCTTGCAAGATGCTCGTGTCGTCGCGGAGGCCGAACGTTTCCTCAATAACCCGAAACTCAAATCATACGAGGAACTCAAGCCAGAAGACCAAGAGCGGTATCGCAAATACCTGCGAGCGATTTACGAGGTCGATCGGAAGCTCGTGGGATTCGGATACGGGGGAGAGAATGCGTATGCAAAAAAATTGCTTGCTCGGCGCGATATAAACATACGCGAAGACATTGATATCATGTTTGACGGGAAAGTTCTTTTCGGACCTTTGGATCGAGATTTGTGGAAGGAGATGGATCCTTCGATAGAATACATATTTACCGTTGATGAGATATGGAAGCTCTCCTCGTATCAACTTAAAAAGATGCTTGAAAAAGGACCGGTCAAATTTCGCAAAGTAACGGTCGGGACGATGAGTAAACAGGAGCTTGCCCAGAGATTAGAAGAAACGAGTCGCGATAGGAATGACGCGAAAGGCATTTTGATATCACCAGTAACCTCGCGGCTATCGCGAAGACCTGATTTTGAAGTCAGCAAGACGCAGGAGGAAGTTGATCTTATAGAGCTCTTGGTTGCTGATTTGGCAGTGCCGGGTAAAGCTACATACGGCGGGATGCTTTCTACAGAGGAAATTTATGCGCGGGCTGCAGACGTTGGGCTTGAATTATGCCCACCGGAAGTAGCGCTTCAATTACGCCTTCAATACACAGATCAACCAAGGGACGAAAGGCTCCTCATTGGCATGACACCGATGCAATCGGATATTATGTCGAGTGATAAAAGGGTTTTCATACTCGAACTGTCCCATACGAAAATGGGATTATGGTTCAAAGAGGAATGGACGGGTCTGCGTAATATGTGGAAACCAACAGATCGATTTGTCTTTAAGGTTCATAGAAATCGTTCGAATGATTAATGTGATTTTATGAGTGACTCTCCAATTACACGATTGCAGGTATCGGTTGAGAAAAAACGCGCAAAGAAGCGTGAGCGGCTTGAGAAAATCGCTGCGCTGGCGACGCAAAAAGGCTCGATCACGAACAATAGCGTTCAAATCCTCCTCGGTGTCTCCGACGCGACCGCGACACGGTACCTTGTCGAGCTTGTAAAAGCGGGTCATTTAAAGCGCATCAGCAGCCGTGCAGGAAGCCGCTACGAGCCTCAGGTGTGAGCCAAGCAGTGACTCAAACGGCCCAGAAATGAGACGATCCTTGGCTCACGCCAGGCAGTTGCGACCGAAATGGTTTCTTGGCATAGTGCGGCCAGCTTTGGCATTCCGCCAAGCTCTTTGAAAAGGAGATGACGCCATGGCGAAGACCATGACCCCATCGCTGATGACCGACGGCCAGATCGAGAAGATTGTCGATAAATTCAGGGCGGGTATGCGCAAGAATCGCTCTGGAATAAGTTCAGATGTTGCCCAACAGATAGTCAGTGTCGTGGACAACCTTGGAAGAGAACTGTGCGAGGTTGTCCTTGACCATGCCAAGCGTCTCAAGGACTACAAAATCCATCGCGTGAAGGTGGATCGTTCGCGTCCCCCTCAGGAAGTACTGAATGCTACTGGTCGCATACTGAGGATTGATCCGCTTGCCGTGGAGTCGATGCCGAGGGGTGAAGGGAGTGAGACAGAGATCGTGTTCTTCAAAGTTCATGCCAGCAATTCCTGTTGGATCAGTCACGACGATCTCGAAAAAGAATATAGATTACGCGGACTAAAACCCGTCGACGCATATTCGCTCGCCGATTTCAACAAAGCTAACCCAGCTTTCGCTGACGGGTGTTGTAACTACACACATTGGAAAAAAGGCGGTCAGTGGCATTCCATTGCTTTCCATCGTTGGGCAGGTGGTCGTGCAGTTGATGTGCACAGCTACAGTTCCAGCGTTAATCCCCATTGCTATTTTGCAGGCATGCGCAAGTAGCGACAAATGCTAAAGTACGCCGCCGCATCGTGAGGTGCGGCGGATTTTCATTGTTGACAAAATAAAATGGTATAATCTTTTGGATTATGGCGTTTTCGCTCGGTTCTCTCGTGCAAACATTGACGGGCGCCTTAGGGGGAAAAACCGAAGGCAGCTTCATCGGTATCGATGTCGGTGCGTCGAGCGTGAAAGTTGTGCAGCTCCGCAGTGCGCATGGCGCAGCAGTTCTCGAGACGTACGGCGAAATCGCGCTCGGGCCATACAACAAAGAATCGATCGGCAAAGCCGTGAAGCTCACGCCGGAGCGAACAACCGAGGCTTTGCTCGATCTTATCAAGGAAGCGAATGTGACCGCAAAACATGGCGGCATTTCGATTCCGTTTTCTTCGAGCCTTATTTCGATGATTGATTTGCCGAAGTCTGACCCGGAACAATTGAAGCGCATGATTCCGATTGAGGCGCGGAAATACATTCCGATGCAGGTTTCGGAAGTGATGCTTGATTGGTTTGTCGTCCCGCCGGACGAAGCCGATACGGCGTTCGATCGCGTGCAAGAAAAAAGCGCGATTCGGGCAAAAGGGCAGGAAGTGCTTCTTGTTGCAATTCACAACGACACGGTCCGCGCGTATCAAACCATCGCGAGCGGCGCCGGACTCACGGTGCCGTTTTTTGAGATTGAAATTTTCAGTACGATGCGCTCATCGCTCGCGCATGGTGTTGCGCCAGTTCTTGTCATCGATCTTGGTGCGGCAACGACAAAAATGTATGTCGTCGAGCGCGGCATCATCCGCGTCACGCACCTCGTGACCGCCGGAGGGCAGGGGATGTCAGAAAACCTCGGGCGTTCGATGGGATGGGATTTCGAAAAAGCGGAGCGTGTGAAGCGGGAGCGCGGGATCGTGGCATCGACCGCGTACTCGGCGGATGAGAACGACAAGATCAAACAATCACTCCTATCCACACTGGAGCGTATATTCAGCGAGGCTGACAGGGTACTATTGAGCTACGGCAAGCGATACAACAAAGATGTTTCGCATGTCGTCGTAACGGGCGGCGGTGCGTCGCTTCCCGGACTCCTTCCTGTAGCGCAGCAATTTCTGCACGCACAGGTAGAAGTCGCAAATCCGTTTGGCCGTACCGAAGCGCCTGCATTTCTCGACGAAGTGCTTCGCGAGATCGGTCCTGGATTTTCAGTCGCTGTGGGTCTTGCGCTCCGGGGATTGAGGCAATAACACAATGGAAACCGGCATCAAATCATCGTTTATTCCACAGGCACCCGTCGTGGGGCCTGGCTCAGCACGCCGACGCGGCGGCGGTTTTGATTTTTTCGTGATTCTTTCGATCATGCTCTTTGTCGCGTCCGCGACGCTCGCGGCCGGCGTCTTTCTCTACGTACAATTCTTGGAGAGTTCAAACGCGAGTAAGCTTGAACAACTCGAGCGCGCGAAGCAGGCCTTTGAACCTGCGCTTATCGAAGAATTGACGCGGCTGGATGATCGCATGCGCTCGGCCGACATAGTTCTCTCACAGCACATTGCGCCGGGCGCCCTTTTCAAGCTTCTTGAGCAACTGACGCTTCAGACGGTCTCATTTTCATCATTTGATTTCACCTCCGCGGACGACACGATCAATATTTCAATGCAAGGTCTGGCGCAAAGTGTGAACTCGATCGCGCTCCAGGCCGACCTCCTTTCGCGCAGTGGCATGATCGTGAATCCAATCTTCTCCGACATTAATCGCCAGATCGGCGGTGTGCGATTTAATTTCTCGGCCGATGTGCGTCCAGAAGCGCTTTCGTATCGCATGCTCGTCGGTGCGCCGTCGCCGGAAACGCAGCCGCAAACGCCTCCGCCCGCGCCGTCGCCATTTGGCGATAACACTGCGCCTGAGGAAGCGACAGAAACGGCGCCTTCGACAACGACGCCGCAAGAGGGAGGGGAGGACGCACAACAATAATATGTTCCGCACACTTATTTCACTCATTGGCGTCGCAGGAGCAGTTGCGCTCTTTATTCTCTTCACGAAACCCGCCTATGACGGGGTTGCGACCTTGCGCGCAGAAAACGAATCGTACGATCTCGCGCTTGAAAAAGCTGCAGAATTGCAACGCCTGAAGCAGTCGCTTCTCTCGCGCTACAACGCCTTTAATCCGCAGGACATCGAGCGCTTGCACAAACTGTTGCCTGACCACGTCGACAACGTTCGGCTCGTTCTCGATCTTGATACGCTCGCTTCAAAGCACGCGCTCGCACTTCAGAATGTCGTGATTTCACGTCCGAGCTCGGCAGAAGAAACGCGCGGTGTCATCGGGCCGTCGACGCAGCGTCACGAATCACTCACCTTTGAATTTACGACAACCGGCACCTACGACCGCTTCAAAATCTTCCTCATGGATCTTGAAGACAGTCTTCGCATTGTCGACATTGAAAGTCTTTCTATGACTGCTGGCGCGAGCGCGGGTGGGGAACCGGTCTACACATTTGATATTGTCCTTCGCACCTATTGGCTCAAATAATATGGGAATCTTGCAAAACAAAATGGTTCTGATGATAGCGGGCGGGGTCGTTGTCGCGGGCGTCGTATGGTATTCGTTCTTGCGTGACCGCACGCCGGAAGCTCTCGTGGAAACCGCCGATTTAACGCAATCAACTGAAGCGGATGCTGGAATCGTGAACACGCTCCTCGAATTGCGCGCCGTTTCGCTCTCCGGAAATATTTTCTCTGATCCTGCGTTCCTTCGTCTCAAAGATTTCGGCAGCACGATCGTGCCGGAACCGGTTGGTCGCACGAATCCGTTTGCGCCACTCCCTGGACAAGGCGCAGCTGCAGCGACGACAGTGACCTCCGCTTCATCTTCAGCAACGACGACGCGGGTGCGATGAGGTAGAATACACACATGGCGGCACCAAGTGCACCCGTGAGCATCGCAACGACGGCATCACAAGTTTCGGCCGTTCCAGTGCGTGCATTGCCGGATGGAAAAATTCCCTACGACGTTCTTCGGTATATTCCGCAAGAATCCGCGGAGCATTATTTGATTTCGCCACTTGCAGTCGAAGACGGTATTCTCGCGGTTGGCATGGTTGATCCGGATAATATTTCCGCGATCGACGCGCTCAATTTCATCACACGAAAAACGGGAATGCCGTTTAAGATTTATCGCATAACACAAGCAGATCTCGACCGCGTGATCGAGATGTACAAAGGGATCGGCGGGGAAATTGATCGGTCGCTCACGGATCTCGAAGCTGAGAAAGGCGAAAAAGGAAAGGGAAAAGAGCACGTCGACGAAGAAGGTGACATGGAGTACCTCCTCGACCTCGGTGCGATGAACGACCAGAAGGGCGATCAGTATATTCAAGAAGACGCGCCCGCGATCAAGATTGTCTCAACGATTTTGCGCTACGCGATTGATGGTCGCGCGTCGGACATTCACGTCGAGCCGACGCCGCAGGGCGTCCGCGTGCGCTATCGTGTCGACGGCGATTTGCATACTTCGGTCGTTCTGCCGCTCAGCACGCATCGCGCCGTTGTTGCGCGTATCAAAGTGCTTTCCTCGATCCGACTCGACGAAAAACGCCGCCCGCAAGACGGACGTTTCTCCGCAAAATTCGATGATCGCCAAATCGACTTCCGTGTTTCGACATTTCCCTCAAACTACGGCGAGAAGGTGGTGATGCGTATTCTCGATCGTGAGCAAGGCTTTATTCCACTCGATAAATTGGGATTTTCAGAGCGCGACCTGAAAGCGATCCGTGGCGCCATTCAGCGACCTCACGGCCTCATTCTCATCAGCGGTCCGACTGGTTCCGGTAAATCAACCACTATGTATTCGATGCTCGCAGAACTGGATCGAGAGCACAAAAACGTGCTGTCGCTCGAAGATCCGATCGAATATTACATCGACGGCATCATTCAATCGCAAGTGCGGCCGGAAATCGGATATACCTTTGCAACCGGCCTTCGCACAACCCTCCGCCAAGACCCGGACATCATCATGGTCGGTGAAATTCGCGATGGCGAAACGGCGAAGCTTGCGATTCAAGCGGCGCTCACCGGTCACCTCGTGCTCTCGACGATTCACACTAACGACGCGGTTGGTTCCATTCCGCGCCTTATCGACATGGGCGTCGAGCCGTATCTCATTCCGCCGGTTCTCATCCTTTCAATGGCGCAGCGCCTCGTGCGTACGCTCTGCCCCGGCACGGGCACGGAGGTGCAATTGTCCCCGAGTAACTTGAAGCGTATTGAGAGCGAACTCGCATCGCTGCCGAAAGAGCATCGTTTTAAAATCCAAAAGACGGTCTACGAGCCCGAAAGGACCGAGTCGTGTCCGACCGGCCTTCGTGGCCGCGCGGCAGTTTTCGAGGCGATGGAAATGACTTCGGACATTGAGCGCATTATCCTCACGTCGCCCGTGGAATCGAAAATTCGTGACGCTGCTCGCTTGCAGGGGATGACGACAATGCGCGAAGACGCTATCATCAAGGCATTCGCAAAGCAGATTCCGTTTTCGGAAGTGAATACGCTTGCGGCAGTTCTTGCTGAAGAAGAAGCTCCAGCCGCCGCTCCTGTGCCGGAGAAAAAAGAAGCGGAAGTAGAGCCAGGTGTAGAAACAGTCGGCGAGACCAAGTAATACCATGGATACTCCAGAACAAAATTCAAAACAAAGCATCATGCTTATCGACGACGATAAGTTCTTGCTCGACATGTACGCGATGAAATTTACGCAAGCGGGCTTTGCTGTGCACCCATGTTTTTCGACCGAGGAGGCACTGCAGAAACTTCGCGGTGGCACGATGCCCGCGGTAATTCTCTTCGACATCACGATGCCAGGAGAGGATGGCTTTGCGCTCCTGCAGCGGATTCGCGACGAAAAACTTGCGGCGAGCTCGAGACTCATCGCGCTCACGAACCAAAGCAACGACGCCGACAAAAAGCGCGCCGAAGATTTGGGCGCAGCGCGATATGTCATTAAGGCGACGATGATTCCTTCGGAGGTTGTGGCGATGGTGAAAGAGGAATTGGGGAAGAAATAGGCGGGGAGCGGGAATGACTTTGAGAGAACCTTGCGCAACACATCTTCATGCGTGAAGACATACTGCAAAAGATGTGACGTTGAAGCGCTGGCTTACGTCGTGTTCGGTGCAAAGACATTCCCGCTCCCTGCGATCGCGTGTGGATAGAAGTATTGAGGCAAAAAAGTGCGCTACAATGTGTATATAGGGAAATATGGCGTCAATTGATTACGAAGCACAGTTGAAAAAGTACATTAATGTCTTGGTGCACGAAGGTGCATCCGACTTGCACTTTTCGACGGGCGCGCATCCGACGATCCGTGTTTCCGGCAACCTCGCGCCAATGTTGAAAGAGCCGGTTCTCGCTGCCGATGACACGCTCGGATTCCTCAAAGCGATGCTCGCGGAAGACAAGGTGAAGCGATTTCTCGCGAATCTTGAAATCGATTTTGCATACGAGACAGGCGACGGCACCCGATTCCGCGGCAATGCGTATTTCCAGCGCGGCGCGATCGGCATCGCGATGCGGTATATCCCCAAACAAATCCGCTCGCTGAAAGAACTTAATCTTCCTGACATTTTGGAAACCTTTGCGCGCAAATCGCAAGGCTTTTTCTTGGTAGTCGGGCCGGTGGGGCAAGGAAAGACGACAACACTTGCGGCGATGATCGAAATGATCAATCAGGAGCGCATGGAACATATTGTCACGATCGAAGACCCGATCGAATACATTTTCGAACCAAAGCGAAGTCTCGTCGACCAGCGCGAAGTGCTGCTCGACACAAAAGATTTTCCGTCCGCGCTCATTTCTGCGTTCCGCCAAGACATCGACGTCCTTCTTATTGGCGAAATGCGCGGGCCGGAGACGCAATCGGCTGCGGTTACTGCCGCAGAAACGGGCCATCTCGTGCTCTCGACGCTACACACGAACAACGCCGCGCAGACTATTGACCGCATCATCGACACCTTCCCATCGCACCAGCAAGATCAGATTCGCTTGCAGCTTTCTGCGGCATTGGTCGGTATCTTCTCACAGCGTCTCGTGCCGCGCATTTCCGGCGGCCTTGTTCCTGCATACGAACTGCTCATCAACAACAAAGCAATCGCAAACCTCATTCGCGAAAAGCGCACCCACGAAATTAATACAGTGATCGAAACATCGTCATCGGAGGGAATGATCGACATGAATCGCACGCTTTCAGAACTGGTCTCGCGCGGGGAAATCACGGTGGAAAGCGCGTATCAATACTCGCTGAATCCGAACATGCTGCAAAAATTACTATGAGGTTTCAGGTTCTAGGTTCTAGGTTCCAGAGAGTGGGGGAATTGTACCTGCATTTTACTGGCACCTCGCACCTCACACCTGGCACCTAATGTATGCTGTTTAATTACACGGCGGTTGATCAAGAAGGCGCGCAACGCACCGGCACCATTGATGCGGTCAATATTGATCTTGCAATCACCGCGCTGCAACGTCGCGGGCTCATCATTTCTGCAATCGATCCCGCTGAAGCGGCAAGCGCCGGTTTTAATACACGCATCTCGCTTTTCGATTCGATCAAAGGAAGCGACATCGTCATGCTTTCGCGACAGATGACGACGCTCTTTGAAGCGCAAGTCTCAGCGCTTCGCGCTTTCCAACTCCTTGCCGCCGAAGCGCGCACGCCACGCCTTGCAGATGTCTTGACGGCAATCGGCAGCGACATTCAGGCGGGTAGCCAGATTTCAACCGCACTCTCGCGCCATCCGGAAGTATTCTCTAACTTTTATGTGAACATGGTGCGTGCGGGGGAGGAGGCGGGTAAGCTCGACGAAACATTCCTCTTCCTTGCGGATTACTTAGACCGCAACTACGAGATCACCTCGAAAGCAAAAAACGCGCTGATTTACCCCGCGTTTATCGTCGGCACCTTCGTCGTCGTTGTCATCCTCATGATTACACTCGTCATTCCGCGCCTCGCGGTCATGCTCGGTGAAGTCGGACAGGACATCCCGCTCTATACCCGCATCGTGATCGGCATCAGTAACCTCTTCGTCGACTACGCGCTCTTGTGGATCGGCTTCATTGTTGTTGGCGGATTCTTTCTTGCGCGATATGTACGCACGGAAAGCGGCTACGCAATGGCGTCGCGCGCACGTCTTTCGGTTCCCATCATCGGCGGCATCTACAAAAAACTATTCCTCTCGCGCATTGCCGACAACCTCGGCACGATGCTTCGGAGTGGCATCCAGATGCTTCGCGGTATGGAAATTACAGGCACCGTCGTCGAAGATCCGACGTATGAGCGCGTGCTTACCGAGGCTGCAGCGGACGTGAAAGCGGGGCTTCCTGTTTCGGAAGCGCTCCGCAAGCACCCGGAAATTCCCGGCATCGTCGTCGCGATGATTAAAATTGGCGAAGAGACCGGTAACATGGGGAACATTCTCGACTCGATGGCGAAATTCTACCGACGCGAAGTTGATAACGCGGTCGATACGCTCGTCTCTCTCATTGAACCAGTCATGATCGTTGCACTTGCAGTCGTTGTCGCATTCTTGCTCGCGTCCGTCCTCATGCCGATCTACAACATCGCGGCGGGGATTTAACACTCACGCCGGTCACGCATAATTTTCTGCTGAAAATTTGCGCGACCCCGCCTCGGCGCCAAGCGCCTCCGGCCTTGCGACGGGGCCCCAACCCCGTCTCACTATCCACAGCCCCTTCCATGTCTTGTTGAATCGTGGCGTATCATTGAACACAACTATGAATAACATTACGCGTCAAAGTCGGGGCTTTACGCAGTCCCGTACTAGTGAATCAAAAGGATTCACTTTGATTGAACTTTTAGTCGTTATTGCAATTATCGGGATTCTCTCGTCAGTTGTCCTGGCAAGTCTTGGCTCGGCACGTCAGAAGGGGCGTGATGCGCGACGTCTTTCCGACGTTAAGCAGCTTCAGCTTGCCCTCGAACTCTGGTACGACGCAAACGGCAGCGAATACCCAGACGCTCTCTCCTCGCTTGCGACGACCTACATCGCAAGTGTTCCGGTTGATCCAGGAACGAGTCAGGCATATCCGTATCAAAATTTAGCCACTGGTGATGCGGCATGCGGAACGGCAACGGGTGTTTGTACAAGCTACGTTCTCGGTGCGACACTCGAGGGAACGGTTCCAACAGGTGACGTTGACGGCACTGTTGGTCCGGGTGGAGATCAGGTCTCGTGCGCAGACCCAGTCTTTTGTGCACGTCCGTAATTTATTAATTATTTATTCGTAACACACTATGATGTTTTACTCTAAAGAAAAAAACAGCGGCTTTACGCTCATTGAGCTCTTGGTCGTTATCGCAATTATCGGCATTCTTTCATCCGTCGTCTTGGCGAGCCTCAACAGCGCGCGCCGCAAGGGCCGCGATGCGCGTCGTATTTCCGACGTCAAACAGCTCCAGCTTGCGCTTGAGCTCAATCACGACGCAAACCAAACGTATCCGCTCGCCACTTCGACGCTTGTCACGAACGGTTACATTTCGTCACTTCCGGTAGATCCATCGTCGTTCCTAGGCTATTCGTACCTTCCATTGGACACGAACGGTACTGATCAATGTACGGCGACCCCGTGTCCGAGCTATGTACTTGGCGCAGTTATTGAGGGTGGTGGCTCGGCTGTCCCGCAAGGAGACGTCGATACCGACTTCTCAGGGGAGACGGATGGCTTTGATTGTGCCGATCCTTTGTACTGTGTGATTCCGTAATTTCTGTCACCGGTTTTTTAGCACGGCCCCGCGAGAGCGGGGCCGTGCTATTCTTCAGCAATGTTTTTCGAGTGGGTTATGTGGGGCGGCCTCGGTCTCATAGTGGGCAGTTTTGTGAATGTCCTCATTCTTCGCGAAGGAAAGGGAAGTCTTCTCGGGAGAAGCGCGTGCCCAGCGTGTGGAACGACGCTGCAATGGTTTGAGCTTGTACCTGTGCTCTCTTGGGCTTTACTCCGCGGCCGCTGCCGCACGTGCCGGGCGCGCATTTCACTCCAGTATCCGCTCGTCGAGCTTCTTGTCGCAGCGGGGTTCATTGCGGTCGGTCTCGCACCGATTCCACTTTTCGCACAGATCATAAGCGCAATCATTGTCGCGCTTCTTGTTGCTATTGCGGTGTACGATCTCTACCACACAATTATTCCCGACCGGTGGTCGTATTCGTTCGGCGCCATCGCACTTCTCCTCGCAGGCATCGCGACGTTCAACGACTTTGAGACATTTTTGTGGTACTTCGTCGCAGGCCCGTTGGTTGCATTGCCGCTGTTTCTTTTTTGGCTTCTCTCGAAGGGGATGTGGATGGGACTTGGCGACGCAAAGCTTGCGCTCGGCATTGGGTGGCTCCTCGGAATTCTCGACGGATATGTCGCGCTCGCGTTTGCCTTCATGATCGGCGCGTTCGTTGGCGTCTTCATTCTCATTCCGCTGCCGCACATCGTGCGCATGTTCCGCTTCACGGGGATAACTCGCGTCGGAGAGACAGAAGGGTTTACAATGAAAAGCGAAGTCCCGTTCGGGCCGTTTCTCATATGCTCTCTCTGTATCGTTTGGTTTGCGCAACTCTACGGCTACGACGTGACCGCGCTCTTTCTGCGTTCGTTCTCGCTCGTCTAAACGCTGCGCGCTCTCTTCGCCATCAGGCTGGCTTTTCGCTCATCGAGCTGATGGTCGTTACCGCAATTTTCGTCATCCTTTCAGGCGTTGTACTTGCCAACAATTCGCGATTTGGCAATCTCATTGTCCTTCAAAATCTCGCGCATGACATTGCGCTCACTATTCGTCAGGCGCAGATATACGGGATTGCTGTGAAGCGCTGTGATCCGACGGCGACGCCGCTCTGTCCCGTGCTCGATCAACAATTCGACGTGTCCTACGGTACTCATTTTACGCCGGGCGAGACGACCTTCGAGCTCTTCGTCGATTTGGATGACAATGCCGCGTATGATCCGGGCGAAACCGTGCTCGCAAGTACGATTACGGCAGGGTATGCGATTACGGATGTCTGCGTCACGAATGCGATCACCAGCAACGAAGACTGCGACTTGTCGGCATTGAATATTGCATTTCGTCGGCCCGAACCTGATGCATGCATTGAAGGAGCGTTTGATGCGGACGGCGAATGCATTTCTCCCTATGGCCGTGCGAGTATCGTTGTACAATCGAATCGAGGAGACGAAATCGAGATTACTGTCGAATCGTCCGGGCAGATATCTGTTCAATAATATGAGAGACAGGTTACAGGTTCTAGGTTTCAGGTTTCAGGGAAAATACAAACAAGCCATTTTGTATTTTCTGGCACCAAGCACCTGGAACCTAGCCCCCGTGTCTCGTGGCTTCTCCCTCGTGGAGCTCATGGTCTCGGTATCGCTCTTTGCGGTTGTGATGCTTGTTTCTGTCGGCGCACTTCTTTCGCTTGTTGATGCGAACCGAAAAGCACGCTCGCTTGAGAGTGTCATGAACAATCTCAATATCGCGGTCGACGGCATGGTGCGTTCGATGCGCATGGGGAATACGTTCCATTGCAACAACGAAGAGTTTCCTTCGAATCCTGAAGTTGGCGGTGATTGTCCAGGTGGTGAGGATATGATTTCGTTCGCACCGTTCGGGGCCAATCCGACCGATAACAACGAGCGTTGGGTATATTCGTTTAGTGGCGGGCAACTCTGGCGCTCGCGTGAGGGGGGCGCAAATGAGGTTCCTATCACCGCGCCGGAAGTCGATATCACCGATGTGCGTTTTTATGTCGTCGGTACGATACGCGGCAACACTCTGACGGGCGATACTTCGCAGCCGAAAGTCGTGGTAGTTATTAAGGGAACGGCGGGTGGGGAAAATGAGCGAACAGCAACGACGTTCTATATCCAAGCTACTGCAGTGCAGCGTGTTCTCGATTTATGAGTCAAAAGTCAAAAGTCATGAGTCATAAGAAAATGCAAATGTGTGCTCAGGCTCCTATGGATTTAGGACTTATGACTAATGACTACTCACGTGGGATGACATTGGTCGAGACGCTTGTCGCGGTTTCGATTCTCTCGGTCGCGATTGTGGCTCCCATGACGCTCACGATGCAATCGCTTTCCGCTGCGTATTATGCACGCGACCAAGTTATTGCTTCAAATTTGGCGCAGGAAGCGATCGAAGCAGTGCGCGCCGTTCGTGACGCCAACATTCTGACGCTTGCACTTAATGCGGGCGCTACCTGCATCGATGACGGCCTTCCCATGCATCTCCTCTGCGGCATTCCCGTTGATCAGCCGTTCATCGTCGATGCTCGCACCAATCCACCGACACTTGAGGATAGTGTTTGTGCCCCCACCTGTCCGAAACTGAAGACCGACAACAATCTCTATGGTCATGACGCTGGTTGGACTATTGAAACTCCGTTTCGACGAACAGTGCACGCTGAGTATGTGAGTGGCGCTGAAGACGAGATTCGCGTGACCGCAACGGTCGTCCGCGAAGATTCGCTCTACGCTGCGCCGCCAGTTGTCATTAGTGCGAACCTCTACCGATGGGTGAGCGACGGCTCAGGAAATTAATATGAACATGCGCGAACAAAAAGGCTTTACGATTCTCCTTGCGGCGCTGGTCGCGTCCTTGGTGCTTTCGCTGGGTATCTCGGTCTTTTCAATCGCGCAAAAGCAGCTCGTGCTTGCCTCGACGGGCCGCAACTCGCAATACGCCTTTTATGCGGCTGATACCGCGGCCGAGTGCGCGCTGTTTTGGGATGTGCGGCACAATTTCGCATCAACGACCGACCCCATAACGCCGATTACCTGTGCGGACGACGTTGGTATTGTCGTTGCACACACCGATCTTCTCTCGTTCCCGATTACATTCGACTTTGAATTTGAACCGAACGGCTACTGTGCACACGTGACGGTGATAAAAAATACCGTGCACCCACGCACGCTCATCCGCGCCGATGGCTTTTCGGTGGCATGTGATGCGATCGAATCATCGTCCCGCACGCTCCAGCGCTCCGTCGAATTGAGTTACTAGCTGCCACGAGATAGACTGTGCGCATGAGTATTCCGAAGGACGTCCGCGATCGCTACGAAAAGCTCAAAACCTCCATCAGTCGCTATCGCGTGGCGGTCCACGTGCATAATCGGGAAGAAATTTCGGCTGAAGCATTGGATTCTTTGAAGAAAGAATTGGTTGAATTGGAAACCGCGCATCCCGGCCTCATCACGCCGGATAGCCCATCACAGCGCGTTGCGGGGAAACCCTTACCTGCGTTTAAGAAAGTACGGCACGCTATTGCGCAATGGTCGCTCAATGACGCCTTCACGCCGGACGATATTGTTGAATTCGACGCGCGCGTGAAGCGATTTCTGAAGGAACAATTTCCTGACGCACGGCCGACGTATTTGTGTGAGCTCAAGATCGACGGACTCAAAGTCGTCCTCACGTACGAAAAGGGGCTGTTGAAAACGGCGGCAACACGCGGCGACGGGGTTGTCGGTGAAGATGTGACGCATAATGTGCGGACGATCGAGAGCGTGCCACTTTCTCTTTCGGAGCCAATAGATTGCGTCGTCGAAGGAGAGGTGTGGCTTCCCGCGAAAGAACTTGTGCGCATCAACAAGGAGCGCGAAAAGGAAGGTCAGCCGCTTTTTGCGAATCCGCGGAACGCTGCTGCGGGCGCGATTCGTCAGCTCGATCCAAAAATCGCCGCTTCACGAAAGCTGGATGTTTTTATCTACGAGCTCGGGCAGACGTCAGAGCAATTTCCCAAAGACCAGATCGGAGAGTTGCAGTATTTGCAAGAGCTTGGCTTTAAAGTGAATCAGAATTTCAAGCACGCAAAAACGCCGGACGATATCGTCGCATTTTGGGAGACCTGGAAGGACAAGGGGCGGAAACAAGATTACTGGGTCGACGGAATTGTCGTCAAAGTGAACGAGGGCGAGTATGAGCGTGCACTTGGCTACACCGGAAAGGGTCCGCGCTTTGCGATCGCATTTAAATTCCCGGCAGAACAGGTGACGACGGTTGTCGAGGATATTCAGTTGCAGGTTGGTCGCACCGGTGTCCTTACGCCCGTCGCGCACCTGAAGCCCGTTTCCGTCGCGGGAACGACCGTTTCGCGCGCGACGCTGCACAACGAAGACGAAATTAAACGCCTCGACGTGCGCATCGGCGATACCGTCATCATCCAAAAAGCGGGGGACATCATTCCGGACATTGTGCAGGTCGTGAAAGATTTGCGACCGAAAAGTGCGAAAGTATACAAATGGCCCACTCATGTGGAGGCGTGTGGTGGCGACGGCAGGATTGAGCGTGTGCCGGGCACGTCTGCGTGGCGATGTGTTGATCGTAATTCGACTGAGCTCGCGAAGCGACGACTGCGTCACTTTGCCTCGCGTGCCGCGCTGAATATTGAAGGCTTTGGTGCGGAAACTGCAACGCAGCTCGTGGACGAGGGTTTGGTAAGTACGTTTGACGATGTCTTTACTCTCGAAGAGGGGGATTTGCTGGAACTTGAGGGCTTTGCCGACATTTCTGCGAAGAAGCTTGTAGCAGCAATAAAGGCGCGGAAGCGCGTCGAACTCTCCCGACTTCTCTTTGGCCTCTCTATTGATCACGTTGGTGAAGAAACCGCGCGACTTCTTTCGGTGCATTTCTCCGCCGGAGGCGGATCTGCCTCCGGCGGAAAGACGCTCAAAAAGTTGCGCGGAGCGTCTGTTGAAGAACTCGCAGCAGTGAAAGGCGTCGGCGGCGTTCTCGCGCAGTCGGTGCATGATTGGTTTCGTGCGAAAGAAAAAGCAGCCATCCTTGATCGACTCCTCGAACATATCACAGTCGTTGCAGATGAGGCGCCTTCGAGTGGGAAATTTGCCGGGAAGACTTTTGTGCTCACCGGCACGCTCTCCATGCCGCGCGAGGAAGCGGAAGCAAAAATCCGCGCTCTCGGCGGTACCGCAGGAAGCTCTGTTTCAAAGAAGACGAATTATCTCGTCACAGGTGAAAATGCAGGCTCAAAATTGGATAAAGCGCGCGAGCTTGGTGTCGAGGTGCTGAGTGAAAATGAATTTCTGGCGCTTCTCAAATAATATGACCAACTCTCCAATTAGCCGACTCCAGCCCTCCATTGAAAAACGCCGCGCAAAAAAGCGTGAGAGACTGGAGAAAATCATGCAATTCGCAACTTCGCACTATTCAATCACCAACAACGATGTCCAAATCCTTCTCGGCGTTTCCGACGCAACCGCGACGCGCTATTTGGAAGAGCTCACGAAAGCAGGACGACTCCAGCGCTCCGGCAACCGCGCGGCGGCCGTCTATCGCCCTCAGGTGTGAGCCAAGCAGTGACTCAAACGGCCCAGTAATGAGACGATCCTTGGCTCACACCTGGCCAAAATGAGCTCATTTGCCCTTGGAGATATGGCGTTGTATAGTGCGGCCAGTTTGGCAATCAAGCCAAGCTCTTTGAAGGAGAAAGACGATGACGACGAAGATGTTGATCACGTCCGACGATCCGAAGGGTCAGCAAGCGGTTGCGCTTTTTCGGGCCGCCTACAACAAGGTCGAGCTCGACGAGGTGCGCGCTCAAGCGTTAAACGAGAACAGGGCATTCGCCGCGGCGCTTCGCCGCGTGATTGCAGAGCACTCGATGCCAGTTGCCGCCCCGAAAGGCGGCCGCATCCACATCGTCCGCGTTCCGTTCAATCCTGGCCGCGAGTGGCAGGAAGCGATCGACGCTTCTGGTCCGAACACTGGCAAGGACTGGGATATCCGCAAAATCGGCGACAAGTACCCGCCGCAAGCGGGCAAGACGATCGAGCGAGAGATTATTCTCGTGAATTTCGGGAAGACGATTCCCGACACGCAGCATGCTTTGGACTGGGCAAAACCGTACGGTTTGCAGCCTGAGCCGCCGCGCGGCGTCTTTGCAATCGGCGAGCATAAGCCGAACTTGAACAAAGAGCTCGGCATGGACTACATGGGTGTTGTGTCCCCAGTTGAGTGTTCCTTCGGGGGCGATCGGCAGGTTCCGTGTGAGTGGTGGGACGGGTCCGGGCGGAGCGTGGGCCTGGATTGGTTCGGCGGCGATTGGGACGGCAGCTATTGGTTCGCCTTCTCCCGCGAGTCCTAAAGCACTTTGCACTAGCACTTGGTTCCTTTGGGCCGGCTCTTCGAGCCGGCCCTTTGTCTTTGCATGCTACAGTTGTGGCGGATAATAGGCTCATATTTCGGCGACTACGGTTTCCGGATGCCGAATTCTAGAATATCGCTTGCCAGAATTGCGTCGAATACGTTTGGCGCGAGCGTGCGACGAGTATTCTCAAAAAACGAAGATACTCGGTGCGAAATGTTGGAGGATTTTTGATCCCGCATTCGATACAGCCCGGAGAGTATTCCATGGGCGGTGGCACAGATGGCGTTTCGTACATTTCCTTCGAGGGCAATCGGCAGGTTCCGTATGAGTGGTGGAACGAGTCCAAGCGGAACGTGAACCTGAATTGGTTCGACAACGATTGGAACGACAACTATTGGTTCGCCTTCTCCCGCAATTCTCTTCGTTTCCCGCCTCCTCACTTTTGGGGAGGTGCGGTTTTTGTAAGCTGCCCATGCCACCCACCGAGCATCTTTCCGGCTTCGTCGAGTTTTTCTGAAAGTGCAATGTACTTTTTCGTATCGAGCGATTTTGCTTCCCAGAGAATCATAAGCATGACTTTCGTGACGTCGAGTTTCCTGATCGCAAGACGCACATAGGGTTGTTTTTCCACGCGCGGGAGAAATCCCGCGGCTGCAGTTGTTTCCATCATTTCGATAAAGAG
>JBAQPT010000106.1:0-1742 GCA_049306055.1 Minisyncoccia bacterium
CCCCAAAAATGCGAATGACCTCCAAAAACTTCCTGGCGTCGGTTACAAAACAGCGCATGTCATTCTTGGTGAGCTGTACGAGACGTGGGAGGGGATTCCGACCGATACGCATGTGAAGCGCTTTGCACGCAAATTCGATTTGACCGACCACACCGATCTCAAAAAAATCTCACACGATCTCGAAATGCTGGTTCAAAAGAAAGATTGGAAATATGTCAACAACGGCTTCGTACTTTACGGCCGCTATATCTGCAAAGCAAACAAGCATGACTGCTCAAAACATCCCCTTACAAAACAGTGGCCATCGGCTGCGAACCGATGGCCGAGAGCGAAGTAGGGCCTACTTACCGCAAGGGCCAGGGAAATAATCCCCGTGAATGGACTCAAGATCGCCCTTGTATTGCGACGGTAGTGACGATCGATGCTTGGCCATTTGGTCTTCAGAATGCCCTGGTTCCTTCGAAGCTGTGTCTTGCTTGATTACCCGATGAATCGGAGCATCAGCTGGCTCGTGAAATCCACGTGACGTCTTTTGCATGGGCGTGTTCCCTATGATGCAGTCCAGAATCGACTATAACTCGAAAATAAATTACCGCAATACCAAATTCATGTAGTACGATGTGGATATGGCCGCACAGAAAAAAGTCGCAGTCTTCGACGTTGACGGCACCATTTTCCGATCGTCGCTTCTCATTCAAATCGTCGAGCGGTTAATTTTCGTTGGTGCGTTTCCGGAGAGCGTGCGTGAAGAATACGAACGGAAGCAGCAGAAATGGCTTGATCGCGAAGGAGACTACGACGAATACATCCAGGCCGTTGTCCACTCGTTTCTCAAGCACATCAAGGGAATGAAATATGGTGTTCTCGCGGACGCTGCAGAAACGGTCGTCGAAGCGCAGTGGAAACACGTCTATCGCTACACACGCGATCTGCTGAAGCAGTTGAAAAAAGAGAAGTATTTTCTTCTCGCCGTGTCGCATTCGCCGAAAACAATTCTCGATAAATTCTGCCCGCATCTCGGGTTCGACAAAGTGTATGGTACGCTCTACGAAACAGGTCCAAACGATGCCTTCACCGGCGAAGTGATGGAGGCGCATCTTATTTTTAATAAGGCTGCAGTCGTGAAGCGCGCAGTTGAAAAAGAAAATCTCACGCTGGAAGGTTCTGTCGGTGTCGGTGATACGGAAAGTGATATTCCGATGCTCGAAATGGTCACCAAGCCAATTTGCTTCAATCCGAATTCGAGACTATACAAGCATGCGTGTCGTGAAGGGTGGAAAGTGGTGGTCGAGCGCAAGGACGTGATTTATGAACTCTAGGATTAATAATCAATATCCAACACTCAATGATCAGACAATAATTAATATTCAATAATTAAGAAATCCCGTTTGGAATTTGATTTTTAGATATTGTTTGTATTTTGGCTATTGATTATAGGGTATTAACGTGCGCATGAAAGAGGTTAGAAATTTTCAAAAGATCGTACTCGACGACTGGCAAAAAGACGGTCGCCACAACTTGCCGTGGCGCCATGCCGATGCGTACGGCGTTTTGGTTTCCGAAATCATGCTGCAGCAGACGCAGGTGGAGAGAGTGGTGCCATATTTTGAAAGATGGATGAAAAAGTTTCCGACGGTTCAGAAATTAGCGAAGGCGTCACTTTCTGATGTTCTTAAAGAGTGGAGTGGGTTGGGGTATAACCGGCGTGCGAAATTGTTACGTGAGTGTGCGAAGGAGATTGT
>JBAQPT010000107.1:0-5201 GCA_049306055.1 Minisyncoccia bacterium
GGCTCTACTTCTTCAAACGGCCACAACCGCTCCTCAATAGCCTGTTCATCGCCCTGCAAAGGCCCATACGCCTCCACCGGCGGCATCCCGCCGTCCTCCCATTCCCGCACTATCGTTCGTCGTGCCATCCATACAGTTTATCATTTTGACTCTTCCAAGCCGCAGGAGTACGATACGAAGTCCTGAAGCATTTGCCTCGGCGCGCGTGCGTGCGTCGTGGCCAGTCCTTCAAGCAAGCCGCACGGCGGCGCCTATGCAAATAAATAGCACCACGATCATCGCGCTTGCGCGCGCCAACTGGAAAGCCGGCCTCACGGTCGCACTTATTTCGACGCCGCTCTCGCTCGCGCTTTCCATCGCTTCCGGTGCAGGGCCGGTTCCTGGCCTCATTACGGCAGTCTGGGCAACCGCCATCGCCGCGTTCTTATGCAGCAGCAATTACAACATCATTGGCCCCGCAGGCGCACTCACGACCGTCCTTTTCGCAGCGGTACTTTCGGCACCCGACGAGGTCGGCCCGGCGATCCTGCCCGTTCTCGCAATAACCTCCGGCGCGATCATTTTCTGCATCTGGCTCGCCGGTTTGGACCGATTCCTCTATTACATTCCTTCGAGCGTTATGTATGGCTTCGCAGCGGGCGTCGCAATTCTTATCGCCGTTTCGCAGCTCTTCGATGCAGCAGGGCTTTCAATGCTTGAGCGCACCGGCTCGTTTGTCGGCGACATCGTTCTTTTCGCGCGCAACATCGCCGCACTGCACACGCCGACACTCGCTGTCTTTGCTGTGTTCCTCGCATTCATCCTCATCTGGAAGCGATTCATCCGCGCGCTTCCCGCCGTCATTCCCGCGGCAATCCTCGGCATCGCATTTGGTTTCGCCGAAGCCTCATACTTCCCGCTCGACATTCTTTCTCTCAGTGACAAATTCGGCGATGTCACCGCAACCCTCTTCGCGCCCCCGTCGTTTACCTCCCTCATCTCCCTTCTTCAGCACCCAAACGCGGCAGGATGGCTTCTCAAAACCTCCGGCGTCATCGCACTCATCGCCGTTCTTGAAACGCTTATTACCGCCAAAATTGCTGATAAGCTCACTCGCACACAATCCTCCGCGCGACGCGAAATCTTCGGCCTCTCGCTCGCAAACATCGGCTCTGGTTTTTTCGGCGGCCTTCCGGCAACAGGCGTCTTTATCCGCACCGGCGCAAACATTCACGCAGGCGCAACGCATCGCATGTCCGCGCTCATCGCCGCAATTTTCACCGCGGTTCTCGTCATTGTCGTCTTCCCTCTTTTTTCATACCTCCCGATCGCGGTCATCGCCGCAATCCTCGTCAACACCGCAATCGGCCTCATTGAAACCGAAAAATTCAAAGAATTCTGGCGTGAAGAAAAAGAAAGTTTCGGGATTGGCATTTTGGTTGCGCTTATCACCATCACCGAAGACGCGGCAATCGCGGTTCTCGTTGGCGCGGTTGTCGCACTTCTCATCTACGCACACAAAGTCAGCACCGGCCGCTTCCACGTGATTCTCAACTTCCCCGACGGCTCCGTCGAAGATGTACGCACTGCGCGCCATCTCGCGATTCCCGAGCGACCGATCGACATCGTCACCTACGGCATCGCCGGTTACCTGGGCTATATCGACGGCTCCCAGCACGCGACTAATTTCCGCCGCCTCGCGCACGCACAAAACGTGAAAGCCGTGCTCATTCGCCTCCGCGATTTGTTCTCGATCGACTTTGAAGGCCACGAAATGCTCCGCGATGCGATCACGGAATTGACAGCCCGCGGAAAACTTGTCGCTATTTCCTCCGCGAGCGAGTCAATTGCCGAAGAATTGCAGACGGCCGGCGTTGGCGAAAAAACAGTAAACAACGATTTCACCGCAAAGGCATCTGACGTAATTTCGGCACTTCGAGGTACAATGTAGCGATGCGCTACGCCGCCTTTCTCAGAGGAATCAATGTCGGCGGTCGGTTGATCGTCAAAATGGCCGACCTTACGGTCATGCTTGAAAAGGCTGGTTTTACCGAGGTACAGACCATTCTCACGAGCGGCAACGTCATTTTCGACTCTGAAACTACTAACTCCGAAGCACTTGAGAAGAAAATCGAGACGCTCCTTCAGAAAAAGTATAAGCGCGATATTGCGGTCATGGTGCGCAACATCAGCGAAATCAAAAAGATGGATGCGTTCCAGCCGTTTAGTGGCGTAAAGACGACACCCAACACACGCCTCTATGTCGTCTTCCTGTCCGAACATTCCAAGGGTGTAAAAATCCCGGACGAGAACGTGAACTTCCGTATTGTCCGCATTCTGAATGGTGATGCATTTGTCGCGCTCGAATTGTCAGACGAATACGGCACAACCGACTGGATGAAAACGCTCGAAAAAGTCTTCGGCAAACGCTTCACAACGCGCAATTGGAATACGATTCAGAAAGTATTAAAATCTGCGGCATGAAAGTAACGTTGCATATGGCCATTTCGATTGACGGCTTCGTCGCTCGCAAAGGAGGTGATACGAAATGGGTTTCCGATCTCGATTTTTCACTTTTTGATAAACGTCGCCAAGAAGCCGGATGTACCGTCATGGGCAGAACTACTTTTGACGAAGTTGGCTCTATGGAGGGTATTACTACAATTGTTGTGACCCGTAACCCAAACGATCACACGAATGCAGATAATACCTTCTTCGCTGCCTCCCCGACCACTGCAGTCGAACTCGCCAAGTCAAAAGGTCACGACAAAATTCTCCTCGCGGGAGGCGGAACGATCAATGGCGCATTCCTGAAAGCGGGCCTCATCGACGAAATCTTCCTTTCCGTGCATCCGGTCGCGCTTGGCGACGGTATCAAGCTTTTTGGCACAGAAACAACCGAAACCAAGCTCAAACTTCTCGACACCGAAAAACTCGATGACGACCTTGTGCAGTTGCATTACGAAGTCGCAAAATGATACACTTGCCGCATGCCCAAAAACCTCAAAGGTCTCGTATGGAAAGAGGGAAAATGGTACGTCTCACAGTGCCTCAATGTTAATGTTGCAAGCCAAGGGCGAACGAGACGTGAAGCGCTTGATAATCTGCGCGACGCGCTTGCGTTGTATTTCGAGGACAAAATCCCAGCATCCGAAGTCTCGAAAATAGAACGGCCGGAAATAGTATCCGTGCCGATGCATGTCTAAATTGTTTTCAACGCGTGAAGTAGAGCGTATCCTCCTGAAAGCTGATTTTGTTTTTGTCTCGCAAAGCGGGAGCCATATGAAATTTGTTAAAGGGACTTGCACTGTTATCGTCCCAGCCGATCGAAAGGAAATTCCACGCGGAACGCTCTCGTCCATAAAGCGACAATCAGGCATCCCCCATATATTCAGAAAATGAAAAGATTCACGATCACCGGCAAAGTGTGGCGGTGGCAAAGCCCGAATGGCCCACAGGAGGGCGGCTGGTATTTTGTCTACGTCAACGAAAAGATTTCGCGACAAATTAAAGACTACGCTCGCAACGAGAAAAAGGCCGGATTTCAATTCGTCCGCGTCAAAGCCACGCTAGGAAAAACATCGTGGACAACTTCCCTCTTTCCCACCTCCGCCAAAGGCGGATCCGCCTCTGGCGGAAAAGCATCAGGCCCCTATCTCCTCGCCATCAAAGCCGACATCCGCAAAAAAGAAGGCATCGACGAGGGCGATGCAGTGAAAATCACCTGCGCACTTCTCTAAAAACAAAGAGCGGCACGTGTGGGCACCGCTCTCCCCCGAAAGAAACCCGGGGCCTACGTTGTGAAGTGGCTCTTGTACAGGTGATGCGACATCAAATATCGGTATGCCGCATCGAGCCTTTCCTTGGTGTCGGCGACGAGCACGAACGTGCCGGTATTGGGTCGCTTCCCCAGCTTTACCGTCGCTGTCGCTTGCGTATTGCTTGCAATGTCACTGCATGCCTTGTCCCTTACCCACTCCGCACTCCCGGAGAATTTTAAGGTCATCTGATGCATGACGTAACCTCCAATGGTGTTGCTACCCGGCGGATTTATATCACGCGGCGGGTTACCGGCAAAGTCGAGTGCGTGTTGCTTTGATTCAGCCCGCCAAAGGTATAGGATTGCCGAATGAAATCCATCGAGCACATCTGGTTCGATTTCAGCGACACGATCGCGCACACCGACAAAAACGTACTCAACGATATCCTTTGGACTTCGTATGCCAAAGCGGTCGGGCGGCCGGTGACTGAAGAACTGAAAAAAGAATTCGCCGAAAAGCGCAAAAAATACAAAAGCGGCTCGGCCATTTTCACTTCGCTCGGGTTACCTTCGGGCTACCTTGCCGAGCAGATCAGACTTGATTCGCGGCAACTGTACTCCCTCACCGATCCTGAAATCCCCAACGTTCTCAGCACGCTCAAAGACCGCCGGCCGATTTCGATCTTCTCAAACAACAAGCTCGATAAAATTCTTCCTGCGCTCGGCATTGATACGAAATGGTTCGCTCACATCCTTGGCCCTGATCAAATAGCGCGGCCAAAACCCGCACTCGACGGCTTCCGCAAAATGGTCGAGCTCTCAGGCACAACTCCCGCGGAAATCCTCTACATCGGCGACGATATCCACAAAGACCTCCTCCCCGCAAAAGAAGTTGGCATCACAACAGGCCTTCTGTGGAAAGAATCCCCCGAAGCCGATGTCTGCTTTAGAGACTTTGACGCGATTCTGGCGATGTCCCTTGAAAACAGTACCTGACCCCATTTTCCCTGACCCCATTTTCCACTCCGACAAAGTTCGCAATATAAAAAGTCTGAGCAAAATCAAAGAGCGGCACGTCGTCATGTGCCGCCCCTGAGGTGTGATTGATCGCGCCTTTCTACGCGGTGAAGTGCTCGCTGTACACGAGGTGATTCTTGAGATACCCGCAGCCGTGCCGCAGGTCCTCTTCGTTTTCGGCTGTCAAAACGATGACACCGCAATTCGGTTCGGCGGCATAGACGATCCGCGCCGACGAAATGCCGTGGTCCAGCACGTCGGTACAGGCCTCTGTTACGACGAATTCGCTACTCCCCCTAAAGACAAGTTGCTGTTGCATGAGCTTCCTCCAAGCAGTATTGCCACAAAAGTCCCGCGCGATTTATACCACGTCTTGAAGAGGCGTCAAAGCGACTTTTCTCCGGTTTGACTCGAATCTATTGAGAGCTACGATTCAGTAATTGAG
>JBAQPT010000108.1:0-3211 GCA_049306055.1 Minisyncoccia bacterium
AAAGACTCGTCTCCAGAGTCGGCAGAAACACATAATTTCTTCTGCGGAAGCTTATTTGCGCACATTTTAGACATTCTTTTCACCCGCGAATCGGGGAACTTTGCGCAGTAAACAGCTCTATTAAGAAGGAATAATAATGAATGTGTATGACTAATACCACACTGTATTTTAGATGGGTGCTCGGCGCTTTCGTCGTAGCTCTCTTCGCAGCACTTGCTTTCGTGCTTCTACCCGGACTCACGAACGCGCTCACGCTCAGCCGGCAGTTGCAAGTCGGGATGAGTGGCACTGATGTGTCCGCGCTCCAGACGTTTCTCGCTGCGGACGCGAGCATCTATCCGCAAGGCCTTGTGACCGGTTACTTCGGATTTCTGACAAAAGCGGCGGTTTCAAATTTCCAAAAGAGGAATGGGATCAGTGCCGTCGGCCGAGTTGGTCCGCAGACAATCGCGTTTCTTGGGGGTATGAATAGCATTGGTGGTTCAGGTGACATGAGTTCACCGATCATCACGAGCGCAACGGTCAGTACGACAACTTCGAGCGCGACGGTAACGTGGACGACCAACGAAGCAACACAAGGTACGCTCTATTACAGCATCACGCCCATCTCGCTCACCGAAAATTTGGGAACTAACCCGACGTCCGTGTTCGTGACAGGGAGCTCGGTCGTCTCAACGAACGCAGGACTTCAGACAGCGCACACCGTAAATGTACAAAATCTGCAAGCAAATACGATGTACTACTATGTTGTTCATGCAACCGATATGGCTGGCAATGTAAACGTGCGTTGGCCTTCAACGTTCCGTACGGGGAACTAAGCGTACCGTAGTCACAAAAAACCGCCGACACGTTCGGCGGTTTTTTGCAGGTAACTCACCGAGTGGAAATAAGGCCAATTTCAGGAGCGGTATGCGTAAATTGCACTTTCGTTCCATCTGGACCGCTCTCAGATTGGGTTTGCGCCTGGAGTTGGCCAGCGAGCGCAGCAACAATGCTCGTGCCGAGCCCGTGACGGGGTATTCCGTCGCTCCGTGATGAGCCAACACCGTCGTCGGCAACGCTCAGCGTCCAGAGCGTGCCTCGCGATTCGTACATCACCGTAATGTGGCCTTTTTTGTTGTCAGGAAAGGCATGTTTTACTGAATTGATAATGAGTTCAGTGACGAGAAGCCCAAAGCTGATCGCGACTTCAGAGGAAACCGTACCTGCATCCGCTATTACCTCGATGGTTATCGGCCGTCTGCCGCCCACCATCGAGCGCGCGAGGCTCGCCGCGAGCGCCTCAAGGTAGGGCTTTACGGCAATGTCTTCGCCAAGAGTTGTGGGATCAAGCTGTTTTTGAACCGTGGCGATCGACATAATACGCTCGTGCGCATCCTCCAGGTGTTTGCGCGTGTCTTCAGATTCGACAATGCCGGCCTTAATAAGGAGGATGCTCGCAATAAGCTGAAGACTATTTGCAACACGATGCCGCATTTCTTTGAGTAGAAGGTCTTTCTGTCGGCTAAGCTTTTCCTTTTGAGCTTCCAATTCTCGACGGTCTGTTATGTCATAGATAGTCACCAGACTTTTTTTCTGACCGTTGTCGTAACGGATCTCACGCGAGCTAAGAAGCATCGTACGTTTTCCGATAGTGGGGAAGTCGTGCACTACCTCAAAGGCATCGACTGTCGCATGCTCAGGAATAACACCTTTCAAAAGGCCGCGAAGTTCCGGAATATTCCATTGCCCACTACCAAGCTCATAGACGAGTTTTCCCGTCGTGTCAGACGGCAAGACCTTGAACGCGGTATAAAAAGAGGGACTTGCGACGAGTACGCGCAAATCGGAGTCGAGAACCAAGAGCGGTTCGCGAATGGTGTCTATGATTGCCCGTGTCAGGAAATGTCCATTTTTTGGGTCGTTAAATAGATCTTCAAGAGGGGCACTAGTGTTCACGTCTCATTGCAACGATCATCGTACCATTTTTTTCATGAAGCTGCTATGAGAACACAATAATGTTTTTACTCTCAAACACCGAACCCCGCGGATCACATCCGCGGGGCAAGCCTCTTTTAGGCCGAAGCCGCTTGTGCTTTCTTTTTGGCCTCAGCCTCCGCTCGTTCGCGCTCTTCTCGAGCCTTCTTTTCCGCCGCCTCTTTATCTGTGTCTGTCATATTAGGTAGTTGGTTATGGCAGAGTAATACCGACCTTCTGTGTCAGTCTACGTTATTGTGCATGACGTTCAGATGAACTACTTACTGCCAAGGCCTCATGTTGACTGTAGGTATACTATTTTTTACGGAACAGCCGCACTACATAATCATCGCGTGATTTGATAGGCCGAATCGGAATCGTACGGAAAATATACGGGACATTATGGTTTTGAAGAAGAGTATTAATGCTGACGACGGCGGTCTTTGGTATCTCTGCAGCGTGTAATCCGTTTGGTCCAGCTCGTTTCAGTTTCAAAAGAAATTCCGCATTCTTGGACATCCGGACAGCGGCAGCGTCAATCAAAGTCCATGCTTCTTTAAAATTAATATTCCTATCAATATCACGGCGCTCCGGGATCGCATGTGGAGTATTGGCTTCCGGTGACCGTGGCTCATACTTGCCAGCCATCTTCTCACTCACTCGAGTATCAAACTGAACGAGCGCTTGTTGAATATTTTGAATATGCGTAACAATCTCGCTATTGCTCGGGTCGATCTCTCGCCACGCACTCGTAGACATTCGGCGGATGCCGCGGACCCTTTTGAATGCAGGGTAAGAGATACCCTGAGGAGTCTTTCCAGGGATTACTTCATCTGTAAGCCATTTCAATGTGTCACCTGCCATTCCCATTTCTTCGATTTCCGTATCTTCTGGATCGGGCAACTGCTCCGGTGGTTTAGGTGTGTTCATACGCATAGTTTATACGCCACCGCCATCTCCGCCACCCCCACCTCCTCCATCACCGCCTCCGCCGCCATCCGATCCACTGGCATCGGCACCAGAATCGTTCGTCTCTGAATCCTCATCGCTTGGCGCGTACGCTCCGGCTCCAGCAGAAGCATCGCCCGATTGATCATGCTTTTTGCCGCGGCCCATCAAAAAATCAAAGAATCCCATATTAGCCGTTGAATGCTTTTTGTAATTCTGCGATATCAAACTTTTTCATCTTCAAAAAAGCCTGCGTTACGCGATCGAGCGCTGCCTTATCGCTTGTCGCCATCATGTCATTCATGAC
>JBAQPT010000109.1:0-3409 GCA_049306055.1 Minisyncoccia bacterium
GCTCGCGGCAGAATTTCTGCGAGAAACACTGAAGCTTGAATTGCATCCCGACAAGGTTTCCATTCGCACGCTCGCCTCAGGCATCGATTTCCTCGGCTGGGTGCATTTTCCGGATCATCGCGTACTACGGACGACGACGAAGCGGCGGATGTTTGCAAGGTTGCGCAATGATGCGCGGAAAGAGGTCGTTGATTCGTATCGAGGACTTCTTTCGTATGGAAATTCGCACGGCCTTATGGAACAGATGCCGGAAGAAGAAGAATCTGCTAGGATGCTCGGATGACGCAGGTAGACGTTAAGGCGCTCGCAAAATTGGCTCGGCTCGACGTTTCGGACGAAGAGCTTGCGAAGCTGGAAACAGAACTTCCGGCGATTTTGGGATTTGTCGAGCAGATTCAAAAGGTCTCCGCCGATGTTGCGCATGTCTCGCCCGAGCATCGCAATATCATGCGCGAGGATGCTAATCCGCACGAAAGTGGCGTGCACACCGAGGAACTTTTGAAAGCCGCTCCGGCGGTGCGGGACAACCAGATTGCCGTTAAGCAGGTCATCTCCAAGAAAAAGTAATATGGATCTTTCGAAACTCACGATTGCGGAAGCTCGCCGCGCACTCGATGCGAAAGAATTTTCTGCGCTTGATCTGACGAACGCGTATTTAGACGCAATAGCGGCAAAAGACGGTCAGATCCATGCATACCTCGAAGTATGGGCTGACTCTGCGCGTGAAGAAGCAAAAAAGGCTGACGAAATGATCGCGAAAGGGCAGTCAAAACCGCTCACGGGCATTCCGATTGCGGTAAAGGACAATATTTTGATTCATGGCCGCATTGCCAGCGCTGGATCAAAGATGCTCTCTACCTACAGTGCGAGCTACGACGCTACGGTCATTTCGAAATTGAAAAAAGAGGGCGCGGTGTTTCTCGGACGGACCAATATGGATGATGCAGCAATGGGGAGTTCAACAGAAACTTCCTACTACGGCAATACCATGAATCCACACGACACTTCACGTGTTCCCGGTGGTTCCTCGGGAGGTTCGGCTGCGGCCGTCGCGGGGAATATGGCCGTTGCAGCGCTCGGCAGCGACACTGGCGGTTCTATTCGCCAGCCGGCATCGCACTGTGGTCTCGTCGGTCTCAAGCCGACATACGGCGAGGTATCAAGAAGTGGATTGATAGCCTTGTCATCTTCTCTTGATCAGATCGGCCCGCTCACGAAAACTGTAGAGGATGCACAAATACTTTTCGATGGAATCCGCGGGCATGATCCCTTGGACAGCACGTCTCTGCCTGACTCCCAAAAGGTCGCCGAGAAAAAAATACGAACAATCGGTGTGCCGCGCGCGTTTCTGAAAGAAGGAGTTGAAAAAGATGTACTTGAGCTTTTTGAAAACACACTACAAAGATTGGCTACGGCAGGGTATGAAGTGATGGACGTCGAAATGCCAAATCTCCCGTATTCACTTCCTGTGTACTATATTATTCAGCCTGCCGAAGCTTCTACAAACCTTGCGCGGTATGATGGTATTCGGTATGCATTTTCAGCCCCCGCAGATGATATTTTAGGCGTCTACACGAAGACTCGCGCGCAAGGATTTGGTAAAGAGGTGCGCCGCCGCATTCTCATCGGTACGTTCGTACTCTCAAGCGGATATTCAGACGCATATTATCGCAAAGCGCGTGCCGTTCGTGAACTCATTCGCGCCGATTTCACTCGCGTCTTTGAAAAAGTGGATGCTATCGCGCTTCCGACAGCACCGGGTCCTGCATTCAAAATAGGGGAGAAGGCGAGCGATCCATTGGCGATGTACCTCGAAGACATTTTTAGTGTTACCGCGAATCTCGCTGGAGTCCCTGCGATTTCCGTCCCTGCGGGCACCGTCGAGCGTGAAGGAAAAAAACTACCCGTGGGTTTTCAACTCGTTGCCCCGCATCGTGGCGAAGGCGCACTCTTTGCAATTGGGAGCGATGTTGAGCGCGGCCTGCCCCGTTAGAAGCCGCCTGCGGCTTTCTAATGGGGTATACTTTCTACATGGAAGGGGAAACAACTCCCGTGCAGGAATTTTATGAATTCACCGAATATCCGGAAGCGGTTCCGGTGATTTGGAGCGAATTGAAAACCGGGTGGACTCCCGACACGGTGTTCGACTTTTGGGGGCCCTTGTTTCCACTCGCACTTCTCGCAACGCTCCTTGGAATCATCGGCGTCATTTATTGCGCACTTCGCATTTGGCAGATTCGCCAGGCGGAATGGGCAGATTTCCGCAAAGTGCAGCAGTCAGTTGCGACCGAGGACGTGCCACGCACGCAACTGCGCTGGAATCGCGTCCTTGAACACGCCAATTCCGACGACGAACACCAGTGGCGCCTTGCGATTCTTGAGGCCGACATCATGTTGAACGAGCTTTTGGATCTGCAGGGTTACAAAGGCGAAACTATCGCAGAAAAGATGAAGCAAGTATCGCGCACGCAATTCAATTCTATCGACGATGCGTGGGAAGCTCACAAGGTGCGCAACAAAATCGCGCATGAAGGAAGCGAGCACCGACTTTCCGAGCGCGACAAAAATCACGTCATCAATTTATACGAACGTGTGTTCAAAGAATTTGGCTTCATTTAAGTCCTATGGAATACGCCGAAGGAGGTTGTTATTGCGGAAAGGTGAAGTTCAAAGTAGCGATGCCTGCGCTTTTTGGCGTTCATTGTCATTGTACTCAGTGTCAGCGACTGCACGGCACCGCGTTCGTGACATGGATAGGATTTAAAACAGAAGACGTGCAGATTGAGGATCCAGAAAAGGCGTTTACAAAGTTTTCCTCAGGCCGTGCTGATCACGGTTTTTGCAAAAATTGCGGAAGTTCATTTTATTTCAGATATACGAAAACCGGTGGTGCGGTTACCGATGAATGGCTTGCATTCACATATTTCGCGATGCCGAATTTTACGAAAGGACCTGACTTCCTCCCGACGCATAATATTTTTTACGCAAGCCATCCTGCCTGGGTTGAGAATGTTTTTGAGTTGCCGAAGAAGGGTTGAAGGTAACTTGTCCGATATTTTGACTGCGAGGTGATGCGTGATATTATTCAAATACTAATGGTTTTTCCATTGGTGTATAGCGGGGTGGAGCAGTAGTAGCTCGCCAGGCTCACAAGGGCTCATACGTCGGAAACGGCATATGGAATCTCTGTCAAATTCGGTGAAGTCTTTCCTGAAATGGAAGTGATAATACCGAGCCAAGTCCCGAGCATAGTCGAGGGAAAGGTGTAGAGACTAGATGGCAGATTCCCTCATTCGCGAAAGCGGGAAGGGAAAAGGTATAGTCCAGACCACAAATGCACTTCGGTGCAGCGATGAAAATCGTAGCGGTACGCATAACCTGGAGGTCGGGGGTGCAAGTCCCTCCCCCG
>JBAQPT010000110.1:0-1695 GCA_049306055.1 Minisyncoccia bacterium
AGCAATTGCGGATCATTTTCACAAACAAATCATTCCCAATGTCGATCTCATGGAACGTGACTTCGGATCACTGCAAGGAAATTCGTGGAAGGAAATCGAGAAGATCACCGGTATGGACACGGAAACCCTTACCAAAGAAGAGGTGTATGACTATCGGCCATACGGTGGCGAATCAGCCGACGACGTGAAGGCGCGAATCCTGCATTTCCTCGCGAGCATGAAAGAGAAGCCGTATACACGCGTTGTCGTTGTCTGTCACAGCGGCATCATTTCTATGATGCGACATCTGTTTCCCAATAACGCGATGAGTCATATTTCAAACGCCTCGATCAACGAATTCGAGATTTAGGGACTTGTTCGGGGCTTTCGGCAGACGGTCGGGTAGAGCTATACTAGTGCAATGAAAGCAGAACAGAGAGTAGTGATGGTTGGGGCGCTAGCAGGCATCATTGGCATGCTCGGGCTCGTGTCGCTCCTCACGCTTTTCGTCATTCCCGAGCCGCAGATTATCGATACGCTGGGCGATCGCATCGCCTACGCGCTCGGCGCCAATGTTTTCGCCATGCTCCCACTCTTCCTGATGTTCATCACGATCGGGAACGAGCGCTTCTTAAGCGAAGCAATCGATCCACTCCGCCACGCGGAAAACCGCACGATGGAAATTAATGCGCGCGTTTCGCAAAATACACTCGAGCAGAATTTTGTGTTTCTCATCGGGTCGCTTGCGCTTTCGACGCTTGTCCCATTCGAGCTTTTGCGAATCGTCTGGGCTTGCGCCGCCACGTTCGTCGTCGGCCGGTTTCTTTTCTGGGCGGGCTACCATATGCATCCGCTCTATCGTGCGCCCGGCCTCTCCTCGGTCGCGTACATGAATCTTTTCATCATTCTCTACGTCTTGTACCGCATCGCATTTTAAAAAACGCAAAAGTGTATACTGTGCAGATAGCACTAACACATACTAGGTATGGCAACTGTCAGCGTCTCATTTAATTTCGATCGTCAAACGGAAGAAGCATTCACTTTTTACAAATCCATTTTCGGCGGGGAGTTTGAAGCACCGGGCATGATGCGCATGACCGACATGCCCGCACAAGAAGGTGCGCCCGCTCCTTCGGAAGCCGACAAAAATCTTGTGATACACGTTTCGCTCCCGATTCTCGGCGGCGTGCGAATCATGGGCACCGACATGGCGGCGATGATGGGCGCCATCACGAAAGGAAACAACGTCTACATCGCGCTCCATCCCGACACGCGCACCGAATGCGACCGACTTTTCAAAGCGCTCTCCGAAGGCGGCACGGTAGAAATGCCACTCGCCGAAGCATTCTGGGGCGACTACTACGGCACCTGCATCGATAAATTCGGCATCCGCTGGATGTTCGATACGGCGAGTAAGACATAGGTATGGCTTTGTCGACTCCCAATCGCGCCGCGCTGATAGGGCTTCTCCTCGTCCTCCCATTCATCATTCTCAATTTCATTGTCGCGCTTCGCATCGAGCCTGTCTACTCATTCCTCGGCTCGATTGGCCTTCTTTCCTCGAGCCCATGGCTGCCGACGCTCTTACTCCTCTTATTTCCCATCGCATTTTTCATAACCATTCGTCCGATGCTCACAAAATGTGACGCGGGCTACTACCGGTTCTATCCATTGAATATTATTCTGGGTGCGCTCATTCTTGCCGCAACAATCTTT
>JBAQPT010000111.1:0-5543 GCA_049306055.1 Minisyncoccia bacterium
TGATTGGAATTAACACGACCCGCAGGCCGTTTTTAAGAGTGTGGAGTACGTGTCGCATCGGGGCATCATAGCCGAGTTTGTTGAAAATCGCGAGCTACATCGTTGCGGGGCCCCAGCATGTTCGTCACCGTACATTTGTACGGCTCCGAACCTGCTCTCCCCGCGCCTCGTATCTCATCAATTTTCAACGAACTCGGTGCGCGGACTATACGGTTGGCAAAAGCAGTGTTATAACTGTCCGCATGACCTCGAACGAAATCCGCTCGAAATACCTCAAGTTCTTCGAGGAACGCGGCCACGCAATCATTCCGTCAGCCTCCCTCGTTCCCGAAAACGATCCCACAACACTCTTCACTGGCTCAGGTATGCAGCCGCTTTTGCCGTACCTTCTGGGACAGCCGCACCCGAAAGGCAATCGCGTGACCGACTCGCAAAAGTCGTTCCGCGCAGCGGATATTGAAGAAGTCGGTGACAATCGCCACACCACTTTCTTCGAGATGCTCGGCAACTGGTCGCTTGGTGATTACTTCAAGCAAGATCAACTTCGCTGGTTTTTTGAATTTTTGACTGACGAAGTTGGTCTCGACCCAAGCAAGCTCTACGTGACTGTTTATCACGGAGATGAATCGATCGGCGTCCCGCGTGACGAGGAATCAATCGCAATTTGGCAGAAACTTTTTGCTGAAAAAGGCATTGAAGCCAAATTCAAGCCGATCGGTAGCGAGAAAGACGGATACGAAAAAGGAATGGATGACGAGAGGATTTTTTCCTATTATGACAAAAACTGGTGGACCCGTGCAGGCACGCCCGAAAAGATGCCAGAAGGTGAGCCGGGTGGTCCTGATAGCGAAGTATTCTATTGCTTTGAAGAAATTGAGCACGATCCGAAATGGGGCCAGCACTGCCATCCAAATTGCGACTGCGGTCGATTCATGGAAATCGGGAATTCTGTCTTTATGCAATTCATCAAGAAGGACGGGAAATTCCCCGAGCTACCACAAAAAAATGTCGACTTCGGCGGTGGTCTTGAGCGCATCGCGGCCGCCGCCAACAACAATCCTGATGTTTTTCAAGCCGTCGATACATTGAAAGAAATCATTGATGCGCTTGAAAAAGAAAGTGAAGTGAAATACGCTGACAACAAAATCGCATATCGCGTCGTTGCTGATCACATGCGCGGCACCGTATTCATGCTCACCGACGGTGTCCTGCCGTCGAACACTGACCGCGGCTACTTTTTGCGGCGACTTATTCGTCGCGCGACACGATATGCTGACGTGATCGGATATCCGGCAGGGAAGCTAGCCGAGCTTGCCCGCGTTGTCGCTGGTTCGTACGGCGCGCACTACCCGGAAGTCGTCCAAAACCTAGAAATAACCGAGCAAGCGATCGCGGCAGAAGAGTCTAAATTTCGCGAAACGCTTTCGCGAGGTTTGAAAGAATTTGAGAAATTGCACAAGGGCGACACAGTTTCCGGCCATGACGCATATGTTCTTTTCACGACGCATGGTTTTCCACTTGAGCTCACACAAGAGCTCGCAAAAGAACACGGAGCCTCCGTCGATCTTGAGGCGTTCAAAAAAGAAATGGATTCACATCGTGATCTCTCGCGTGCTGGTGCCGAACAAAAGTTCAAAGGCGGTCTAGCCGATCAATCAGAAGCGACCGTGCGACTTCATACTGCGCACCACCTGCTCCTTAAAGCGCTCCAAATGGTCTTGGGCGACACCGTTAAGCAACGCGGCTCGAATATCACGGGCGAACGACTTCGTATCGACTTTTCGTACGATTCAAAAATGACCGACGAACAAAAAAAAGAAGTCGAGCGTATCGTAAATGAAAAAAGCAAAGAGCATTTGCCAATGATCCGCTCGACGATGCCGATTGAAGAAGCGGAAAAATTGAACGCACAACATGAATTCGGCGCAAAGTACCCGGACATGGTTTCGGTCTATTCACTTGGCCCTACTGGTGCGACGGAAGACAACCCGCAATTCGACAAATCTTTCTCAATCGAATTCTGTGGTGGTCCGCACGTCGCAAACACTTCAGAAATCGAATCTGGTGGCGTTTTCAAAATCCAAAAGGAAGAAGCGGTCGCGGCGGGTATTCGTCGCATCAAGGCTGTATTGCGTTAATCATAATTCGTGGTATTGTACTGTCAGTAGCGATAGGCTACTCAACTGAAAGTCGGAGATCTCAGATGATGCAGACACTAAGGGCGATTGTTGTGAGCAACATCGTTTTCATCCTCGGGCTTTACACACTCTACCAGTACTCAAAAACCGTCGGATTCTTGTTGGTCGGGGTCGCGGTTATCCTCCTTCTGCTGTTTTGCACCGCGTTCTACATTCTGGTGCGTACCTGGGGCGGGCAAGTATTGCAGAAGAATGAGTTCCCCCCGCGTTCTATTCTTCTGTCCGGTTGGCTTATTACCGGCTCGATGGTTGGGTGGGCGGGATTCCGTTGGTACAGCTCTTTCGCCGACATAACTTGGGAATTCGCCGTACTCGTGTTGTTCGGCGTCGCACTGATCCTTGTTGGCATGATGGCGCTCATCAACAACGCGGCAGCGACAAAAAACACGGCACTCGCGAGAAACTAAGGCGACGAAAAGTAGGGCCAGACTGCGATGTCTGGCCCTCGTCTTTTTTGCGCTATACTAAACGAACATGTTCGGGAAACCGCACGCTTCAGGGAAGGCGGCTCTTGTTATTGACGTCGACGACGTAAGTGTCGGCGTTGCTACTGCTGAACTATCCGACGGACCAGTTTCCGTCCTTTCAAGCGAGAGAAAGACTATTGCGAACGAAGTGCGCGACAGTGCACAAAGCGCTGCGGCGATTCTGCAACTCTTCGAACAAACGCTGGACGCGGTTTTGAAAGCGCGGGATGCAAAAACTCCCGCATTCGAGAACGTCTATGTAATTGTCCATGCGCCATGGACACATTTTCGAACGGCGCAAGAACAGGAATCCTACCCGGAGCCGCGAGCGATCACCAAAGACATGATTCCCGCGCTGGCGAAAAAAGCGTGCGCCACTATTACCGATCTCGACACTTCAAATATTCTTGAAGCGGGAGTGATGCAGGTGATGCTTAACGGATATCCAACCGGAAAACCAATCGGCAAGCATGCAAACCTTCTGGCCGTAACCGCATTTCAGAGTGATATTAATCCTGAAATCAAACGAGGAATCATCGATGCAATCGGAAAGTTGATACCGGGACGTGTTCCCACAATTCGCTCCGGCATGCGAGCGCTTCTCACCGTCCTCCACGAACATATTCCAGACATTCATCGCTACGTAACGCTCGATGTGCGGGGGACAGCGACGGCGTGTACTGTTGTTCGCAAAGAAATGATTACTCAGCACGAAGAGACTACTGAAGGGTCGGCAACGATCGTGCGAAAAATTGCAAATGGTGGCGTGCCAGAAGAAATGCTGACGCAACTTCGACTGCTTGCGACGGACAGCTGCAGCACGGACGCCTGTAAAGCAGTTCAGGATTCGCTCGCGAAAGCGGAGCCCGAGCTTGCGAAAGTGTATGGCGAAATGTTCGCAAAGCTTGCGCAGCGACGCCGTCTTCCAAATAAAGCGATGCTCGCTGCGCCCGCAGAACTCTCGCCATGGCTTCAAAATTTCTTCTCACGAATCGACTTCGCGCAATTCACTGCAACAACGCAACCGCTCGACGTTGAAATCCTGACTCCCGATCACGTACACGATGCGGTGATGTGGAAAACAGGAGCGCCGCAGGACACTGGCATTGCAATTAGCGCAGGATGTGTGAATATCCTTGAACAGTCGGCGTAAGTGACGCCTGCCCTGTACTAAATTTGAGTAATGGGAAGTGAGCAACAAGGATTCAATATGAATTATGCACACTACTTCGCATAAAATATTCTAGGGCAAATTTTAGTACTGGGGTATACTTTTTGAAACCATGGCTCGTAACTACATGCAAGACATTACGCCGAATCCGGAGCCGGAAGAGTCACGTCCGACTTTCCACGAACCGCCCCCGCGTTCGATCCGCAGCATTCGTCCTTCAACCACTCGCGCGCGACTTGCGCCGCGTCCGCCTGAAGAACGGCACGATTTTGATCTTGGGGGCCATCCGCACCCGCATCCTATGCCGCCGAAAGCGGGACGAGGGAAGCGCATCGGCATTTGGATAGCGGTGGCTGTCGCCGTCTTAGTTGTCGGCGGAGCAGGACTTCTCCTTGCCTTTGATTCAACAACGATCACTGTAATTCCACGAACTCAAACCGTTTCGTTTGATGCCTCAAGTCCGTTTACTGCATATCCGGAAGACCAAGCGGCGCCGGGAACTATTTCATACACCGTCATGACGCAGGCATTTGAAGATTCGGCAACCGTGCCAGCCAGCGGTACTGAAAACGCGGAAGAACAGGCGACCGGAAAAGTGGTTGTGTACAACGAATCAGACGACATGATGCGCCTTATCAAGAACACGCGTTTTGAAACGATGGACGGGCTCATTTTCCGCATTCCGAATTCAATTGAAGTTCCCGCAAAAAGTGGCGCGACGCCGGGTTCCGTCGAAGTCACGGTCTTCGCCGATCAGACCGGGCCCAGCTATAATGTGGGACCATTCAATAAGCTCACGCTGCCTGGTCTTAAATCAAGTGAGTTATACGAAAAGATTTATGCAAAATCCGCAGCAGCATTTAGCGGTGGATTTTCCGGACAGCGCCCTGCCGTCTCCGAAAGCGTGCTTGAATCAGCGCGAGCCGAAGTGCGCAATCGCCTGAATGAGAAAGCACAAGAACTCGCGCGTACCGCGCAGGGCGCAGCATTTTCAGGTCTCGCGGTCGTCAACTACGAGACTCTTCCGCCGACACAAGAAGGAGGCGGCAGTGTGCGCATCAACGAGCGCGCAACGGTCAGTATCCCTGTTTTCCCCTCTGATCGCCTCGCGCAGGCGATAGGACAGGCGGTGAGCGCAAGCGCCGAAGGCCAGTCCGTCTCACTCCGCTTCTCTGATGGCATTGCAGCCCAGTTTGCACAGACCGCCAGCGCAACTGACTTAGGTCTGCAGCCAGTTGTCTTCACTTTGACTGGCAGAGGTCAGATCGTGTGGAATGTCGATTCCGGGGCCCTCTCCCAGGCTCTCGCAGAGAAGGACGAGGCAGCCTTCCAGACGATCATTGGCGGTTTCCCATCAATCGAAGAAGCTCGTGCCCGCATCATGCCATTCTGGAAAAGTCGTTTCCCTGACGCCGGAGATATAACCGTTATCCTTGAGGATCCACCCCAATTCTAGGCTCTAGAATTGACTTTTATGATCCTCTTTGGTACTCTTCGTCGCGCAGATCTATGGTAGCCGAACCAGAAGTAGTTGATGGAGTTGTCGAAGAGGCCCTCCCCAACACCCTGTTTCGGGTTAAGCTCCCTTCGGGTGAGTTAACTATCGCGTACTTGGCGGGAAAAATGCGACTGCATCGGATTCGAGTTTTGGTCGGCGACAAAGTCGCAGTCCAACTAGAACCGTATGGCGGACGCGCTCGCATCACG
>JBAQPT010000112.1:0-1831 GCA_049306055.1 Minisyncoccia bacterium
GAAGACGCGACTCGTTGTTGATTGGTTTCGCCCTGTCGGCACAAAAGAGGGTGAGGATCAGTGGTATTTGCGCATTCGCTCGAATTCAGAGGGGAAGCACGAGGTGACGTGGAAGGCGAAATCGGAAATTGTCGGCAGCGTCCGCAAACACAAAGAAATTAATTTCAATTCTGAAGCTCCGGAAAAACTCGCCGATCTTTTCGAATCGATCGGCCTTGAAAAATATGCGCATCAGGAAAAAGATCGGACCTCGTTCACGCTGAAAGATTGGTCGTTTGAAATCGACGATTATCCCGGCATGCCGCCGTTTCTCGAGATCGAGGGGACAAGCGAAGAGAAAGTACACGAAGCAATTACAATGCTCGGGCTTGAAAATAACCGCACCTGGGCGGAAGGAGAGAGGAAGTTAATTCAAAATATCTACAATCTCGATTGGTATTCGATGAAGTTTTGAATATGGCAAAGAGCGGGCCCGCGCACGTGGATGTGCGAGGGCCGCTGTTGTCAGCGAATGGTCTTGGAGTAGACGTTTGTTATGGGCGCCGTTTGTGCGAACGGTGCGAGAAATATTTGCGGGAAAAGGCAGATGGCAATGACGAAACCGATGATCACTAGCGCAGGCCATCGACGTCCTTGTTGTGGTACTTGTTGGTGAGGTCCCACCCTTTCGACTCCTTTTTGTCTTTGCTGAACCTATTCCGACCATATCATGATGATTCTATGAAGACAAGGGTGTGGATAACGGAAATGAGCCATAAAATCGCCCATTTGATTTTTTCTGGCCGCGATGTCTAAATCAGCGGTCTCATGCCGTCGGATTTGTGGTTGTTTTTCAGTCGTTCAACGTCATCGAGCAATTTGCGAAGGTCCGTCTGAATAACCTCGAGCGTTTGCTTCTGTTCTGTCTTTCGGCGCTCTTCGGCCGCTTCCTCAGTCTCTTCCTCTTCGGACATTTCCTCAACGTCTTCAGAAATTTCCTCCACATTCTCCTGCAGCTCATCGATATCTTCACTAATTTCTTCCACATCCTCTTGAATTTCTTCCACATCTTCCTGCACTTCAGCGATGTCTTGCGCTTGGTAGTTGATCGTCATTTGGATAAAAATCGCGAGGTAGATTGCTTCCAAAGAGACGATGGTTGTGAGGATAAGCAGCATGCGGTCGAAGGAAATGTAGCCGGAAAATGCCGCCGCAAAACTTATGCCGAAGAGAATCGTGTGGACGATGATGGAGGTAGGGGAGCCAACAGCGCGCGTGATCGCAATCGCCTTTTTTTCGATATCTCGCGGGTCGGTCATGCCGAGAGTATACTACGACTATGGAATATTCGGGCGCATATTTGGTTCGCGGAGAAGAGGCTGCGCTTGATCTGCTTATCATGCAGCTCGTAAAAGAAAAAGTGATCGAGCGTTCATCACCAGATCTGTTTGCGAAAGAATATCGTTCGTTTGGCGTTGAGGATGCAGCTGAAGTACGGGCGCGTGTGCGAACAAAGCCGGTTGCCGGGGATCAGCGTGTTTTCATCATAGCTGCGCCGTCGATGACGACCGAAGCGCAAAACGCGCTCCTCAAAACGCTTGAAGAGCCTTCGGCGAACGCGGCGATTTTTCTTGTCGTGCCATCGCCGGAGATGCTGCTGCCTACTGTGCGTTCGCGTATGCAGCCGCTTATGCTTGAAGGAACGAACGCAGCTGAATCACTTGTCGACGCCGATGACTTTCTCGCCGCTCTTCCCGCGAAACGAATCGAAATGCTGAAGCCGCTCTACGATCACGAAGACGAAGGGCGCGATATTGGGAGCGTCATCGCGTTTTTGCAGTCGCTTGTAGCG